>DASWOO010000313.1:0-8019 GCA_036404335.1 Kofleriaceae bacterium | reverse complement strand
CGGCATCGAGGGCCACTCGCCCGAGGTCTACTTCGAGGTCGGCCTGACGGATTTCTAGCGACGGTGGCTAGTGCTCGGGGACGACGTGGCCGATCGGCACCCAGATCGTCTCGCCGGAGTGCCCGACCTCGAGCTCGTAGTAGCCCTGCTGGAGCTGGCGCACCGTCGCGGACTGCATCAGGCCGTTGGGCCCGGGGACCAGGACCCGGCTGCCGGGCGGCACCTTGACGGGGATCTCGCCGGACGAGATCGAGCCGGAGCTGACCGACGAGCTGTGGCCGATCGCCGACATGCCGATGCCGAAGATCGCGCCGCGCTGCTCGTCGGGCGCGGCCGGCTGATCCGCCCGGATGTCGCGCGACGAGCCCGACGGCCCGCGCTTCATCCCCGCCGGGCCGCCCGGCGCCGGCGTGTGCACGCCAGGCTGGGTGATCTCGTCGGGCGGCGGCAGCTCGATCGCGTGGCCGCGCATCGTCGCCTTGTGCGGGATGCCCGGCTGGCTCGCCGCGCGCGCCGGGGCGGGCACGGCGCCCGCCGGCGCGCCCGGAGGTGGGATGATCCTGGGCGACGACTGGGCGATCGCCCGCGGGATCGGATCGTTGGGACCGGTCTTGTCCGGCTGCGGCCCCGGCGCGATGCCGCTCATCGTCGAGCTCATCGGCCGGCCGCGCGCGGTCTCGAGCAGCGAGACGTTGTCGCCGCCGAACCGCTTGGCGATCAGCGCCGCCGCGGCCGCCGCGGCTGCCGTGCGACCGCCGTCGCCGTCGGGGATCGGCTTGGTCGGCTGGACCTCGCCCCACTCCTGCGACTGGGCCGCGGGCTGCGGCGCCGGCACCGGCGCATAAGGGCTGGTGCCGTCGTCGGCGAGGATCGCCAGGTGGCCGACCCGCAGCAGCTCGACGCCGAACACCGCGCCCGCCGTCGGGTTGTAGGCGATCAGCTCCTCGATGATGCCGGCGAGCATGCCGGGATCGGTCACCGCCACCGGCGAGCCGGCCATCACCACCCGCCGGGTCAGCAGCCGCGCCAGCATCCGCTCGACGCTGCGCGTGACGCTGCGCAAGATCCCGTCGTTGACGGTGTCGAACGGCAGGCCGACGAACTGCGCGACCAGCAGGCCGGGATCGGCACAGCGGATCTGCATCGACCCGGCCGCCCGCAGCCGGACCGGCTGGCCCGTGGTCGGGACGATGAACGACGTGATCATGTCGAACGCGGCCTCGACCGGCGCGGTCAGCACGAAGAACGCCGACACCGGCCGCGTCGGGTCCGGGGTGCGCCACGCGTGATGGCCGGGACCGAGGCGGTCACCGACGAGCCACGCCGGACACATGACGACTTGCTCGTCCTCTGCGCACGACACCTCGACGTCCGGCCCGAGCGGAAACGGCCAGGCGTAGACGAGATGGTCTGACGCGACAGCGTCGCGCGCGATGACCGTCATCGGCAGCGATAGTACAGGATCGGGGGAGAGTTAGGCGTAAAGCGCGTACCAGGATTCAAGCGGCGTCCAAAGGTGGAAGCAGCTCGTCGCCCATGGCGACGGGATGGATCCTTACGCGCCGGACCCGGCGCGGTGAGGCCTCGACCACCTCGAGGACGGTTCCATTGTCGGTCGTGAGCTTCTCCCCCGCCTGCGGGATGGCCTGCGCCAGGGACATACACAGCCCCGCGATGGTGGTGCGGTCTTTCCCGACTGGCAGATCCAGGTGCAGGTCACGATTGACCTTCCGGACCGCGGCCCAGCCCTGAACCAGAATCGTCCCGGACGGCTCGCGGGTGAAGAACTGCTCCGGGACGTCGTCCTCCGACATGATGTCACCGACCAGCTCCTCGATCAGATCCTCGGTCGTGACCAGGCCGGACACGCCGCCGTGGTCATCGACCACGACCGCCATCTGGGTCCGCCGGCGCTGCATCTCACGCAGCAGGTCGAGCGCCCGCGTGCCCTCCGGCACCTTGTGGGGCGGGCGCAGGATGTCCTCGAGCACGATCAGGCCCTGCTCCCAGGCCAGGGCGAGGACGTCGCGCGCCACGACGTAGCCGACGATGTTATCGAGGCTGCCGTCGTAGACCGGCATCCGGCTGTGGCCCTGCTCGAGGATCACGCGCTGGACCTCCTCGGGCGGCGCGCCGCGGCGCAGCGCGACCACGCGGTTGCGAGGCACCATCACCTCGGCGACGGTGACCTCGCCGAACCCGAGCGCCCGCGAGGCGATCTCGCTGGCCCGGGGATCGACCGAGCCGGTCTTGGCGGCCTCCTCCACGAGCTGCTGCAGCTCGTCGCGCGACAGCCGCGCCTCGCTGAACGTGGTCCGGTCGCCGAACAGCCGCAGGAACGTGTTCGACACGCCGGTCAGGAACCAGACCAGCGGGCGCATCAGCTGGGCCAGGGCGACCAGCGGCCGGGCGACGAAGAACGAGTAGCGATCCGAGTAGCGCAGCGCGAGCGACTTGGGAACCAGCTCGCCGACGACCAGCTCGAGGAACGTGACCATGACGATGACCGCGGCCAGCGACGTGCCGGCGCCCAGGCCGATCGAGCGGAACGTCGGCTCGAGCTCGTGCTCGAGGCGCGCGCCGCCGACCGCCGCCGCGGTCGTGCCGATCGTGGTCAGCGCGATCTGCACCGTGGCGAGGAAGCGCTCGGGGGTGTCGCGCAGCGACTTGACCGCCAGCGCCCGGCGGTCCCGCCGGCGGATGAACTCGCGCAGCCGCGTGCTCCGGACGCTGAGGATGGCGATCTCCGCGCCCGCGAACAGTCCGTTGGCCAGGAGGAGGCCCACCACGATCAGAAGCGACGAGCCCATGCCCGCGCGCAGCATACCGGATATGCTGTGGCGAATGTCGACGCGGCACCGGCCGCCCCAACCTCAGCGCTCGCGGTACATCACCCCCGAGGGCGCGAAGAAGCTTCGTGCCGAGCTCGACGAGCTGTGGACCAGGGAGCGTCCGCGCGTCACCCAGGAGGTCGCCGACGCCGCGGCCCAGGGCGACCGCAGCGAGAACGCCGAGTACATCTACGGCAAGCGGCGGCTGCGTGAGATCGACCGCCGGGTCCGGTTCCTCAGCAAGCGGCTCGACGAGGTCACCGTGGTGACCGAGCCGCCGACCGACCCGAACAAGGTCTTCTTCGGCGCCTGGGTCACGGTCGAGGACGACACCGGCGAGGAGAAGGTCTACCGGATCGTCGGCGGCGACGAGTCCGACGTCGACAAGGGCTGGATCAGCATCGACTCACCCGTCGCGCGTGCCTGCCTCGGCAAGCGGAGCGACGACACGGTGGTGGTGCGCGCACCGCGCGGCGAGGTCGAGTACACCATCGTGGCGGTGCGCTACGCCGCCCCCGGCGGGTGATGGAGCCGCCGGCGCCCAAGCGCCTGCGCGATCGGGTGCGGCGCACGCTGACCCTGGCCCGCACCAAGGTCCCCGACGCGATCAGCGACGCGCCGTCGACGGCGATCGTGGTCCAGCTGCCGCCCGCGCTGGTCCGCTACGCCCGGGGGCCGCAGCGCTGGCGGCCCGGCGACGTCGAGGTCCTGCGCGACGGCGGCCAGACCTACCCGGCGATGCTCGCGGCGATGGCCGAGGCCCGGCAGCGCATCGACTTCGAGACCTACATCCTCGCCGCGGACCAGACCGGCGACCGGTTCAAGGCGGTGCTGGCCGAGCGCGCGCGCGCCGGGGTCGCCGTGCGGATCATCTACGACGCGGTCGGCTCGTTCGGCCTGCCCGACAGCTGGCTCGACGAGCTGCGCGCCGCCGGCTGCGAGATCATCGACTTCAACCCGATCGCGCCGTGGCGCCGGCGGTTCCGGCTGTCGCACCGCGACCACCGCAAGGTGATCGTCGTCGACGATCGCCTCGCGTTCACCGGCGGGCTCAACATCGCCAACGACTACGCCGCCGTCGAGGAGGGCGGCGTGGGCTGGCACGACATGCACTGCCGGGTGACCGGCCCGGTCGTGCTCGACCTGGCGCGGATGTTCCGGCGGACCTGGCTGCGCTGCGGCGGCAAGGACTACCCGGCGCCGCGCGGCACGGCGGCGAGCTACGCGCCGGCGATCGCGCGGCCGTTCATCCGGCTGATCGACAACACGGCGCGCAAGCAGCGGACCGCGGTGCGCCGCGCCTACATCCACGTGATCCGCGCCGCCCGGCAGCGCGTGCTGATCCAGAACGCCTACTTCCTGCCCGATCGCGGCGTGCGGCGCGCGCTGATCCGCGCCGCCGAGCGCGGGGTCGACGTCCGCGTGATGGTGCCGGAGCACTCCGACGTGAAGATGGTCGGCTGGGCGGCGCTGTACATCCTGCGCCGGCTCGCGGTCGGCGGCGTCCGGGTGCTGCGCTGGCGCGGGCCGATGATGCACGCCAAGACCGCGACCGTCGACGGCGTGTGGTCGACGATCGGCAGCTACAACTTCGACGCGCAGAGCCGGTTCAACAACCTCGAGGTCACGCTCGAGATCCTGGGCGACGCCACCGCGCGCACCCTCGCCGACACCTTCGAGCGCGACCTCGCCAACGCCATCGCCTACGACGAGCAGGTGTGGCTGAAGCTGCCGTGGTGGCATAAGGCGATGGCGTGGCTGGGCTACCGGCTGCGCCGCCTGCTGTAACGCCGCCGGCGCCCGCGGTATTTCGCGCTGCTCCGTTCTGGAGCACTGCTCCACGGCGCAGCGTCGAGATGGAGCGTTCGGCAGCCGCCCGTCGAGGCAAGTGCCGATGGTAGCGGGTGGCAACGCCTGGCATCGAAGCTGCTCTTGTGGTCGGGCATGTCGAACGTTGATACGGGGCTCTCGGTCCGGTTCCTGGGCGTGCGTGGCTCGATCCCGACGCCCGGGCCACACACCACGGCGGGCGGCAACACGGCGTGTCTCGAGGTCACGGCCGGCGATACGCGGATCATCCTCGACGCCGGCTCGGGGCTGCGCGCGCTGGGCGACGAGCGGATGCGCGGCGGGCCGCGCCACTCGACGATCCTGCTGTCGCACCTGCACTGGGATCACGTGTGCGGCCTGCCGTTCTTCACGCCGATCTACGTGCCCGGCCACCGCGTCGAGATCGCGAGCGGGCCCAACGGCGTGCTGCCAACCCAGGACGCGATCCGCGCGCTGTTCAAGGCGCCGTTCTTCCCGGTCGACTTCGCCGATGTCGCCAACCAGGTCTCGGTCCGCGAGCTCGGCTCGACCGACCGGTTCACGATCGGCGACATCACGATCACGATGGCGCGGCTCAACCACCCCGACCCGGTGTACGGCTTCCGGCTCGAGCACGACGGCCAGTCGATCGTGTACGCGACCGACACCGAGCACTTCGCGGTGGTCGATCCGACGCTCAAGAAGCTGGCGGCCGGCGCCGACATCCTGATCTACGACGCGCAGTACCTGCCCGACGAGTACCCGAGCAAGGTCGGCTGGGGCCACTCGACGTGGCAGGCCGGCGCCGACCTGGCGCGCGCGGCCGGCGTGCCGCAGCTCGTGCTGTTCCATCACGATCCGGGGCGGACCGACGCGCAGCTCGCCGCGCTCGAGGCCCAGGCCCGGGCGCACCTGCCGGGGACGGTGGCGGCGCGCGAGGGCGAGACCCTGCGGGCGCGCGACGCCGAGCGCGCGGCCTCGGCGGCGTGAGATATGCGATGCTCCACGCAGGGATGAGCGAGCACGAGCAGCGGTTCGAGCTGCTGGCAGATCTGGGGGCGATGATCGTCGGCGAGGTCGAGCTCGACGACCTGCTGACGACGTTCGCGCAGCGGGTCGCGCGCGCGCTCGGCGCCGATCGCGCCACGCTGTGGCTGATCGACAACGCGACCGGCGAGATCCGGTCGCGGGTGGCGACCCTGCCCGAGCTCGCCGAGCTGCGCGTGCCGCCGGGCCACGGCGTGGTCGGCCACGTCGCGCGCACCGGCGAGCTGATGAACCTGCGCGACGTCGGCGCGGACCCGCGCTGGGCCGAGGCGCTCGCCGCCCGGATCGGCTACCCGGTGACGTCGATGCTGACCGCGCCGATCACCCGGCGCGGCCAGATCCGCGGCGTGCTGCAGGTGCTCAACCACGAGCACGGCGCGTTCACCGCGCGCGACGAGGAGTTCATCCGCGTGCTCGCCGAGCAGATCGGCCGCGCGCTCGACTACACGACCCTGCGCGGCGACGACGCGTCGCGCGGCCTGACCCTGCGCGGCCGGTTCAACCACGTGATCGGCCGGTCGCCCGCGATGGCCGCGGTCTACGAGATGATCGTGCGCGCGGCGCAGACCGACGCGACCGTGCTGCTGCACGGCGAGACCGGCACCGGCAAGGGCCTGCTCGCGCGCGCGATCCACGTCAACGGCGCGCGGCGCGAGGCGCCGTTCGTCCACGTCGACTGCACGACCCTGCCCGCCGCGCTGGTCGAGAGCGAGCTGTTCGGCCACGAGCGCGGCGCGTACACCGGCGCCGACAGCCGGGTGATCGGCAAGGTCGAGGCCGCCGACCGCGGCACGCTGTTCCTCGACGAGATCGGCGAGCTACCGCTGCCGCTGCAGGGCAAGCTCCTGCGCTTCGTCCAGGACCGCCAGTTCGAGCGGGTCGGCGGCCGCGAGACCCTGACCGCCGACGTCCGGATCGTCGCCGCCACCAACCGCGACCTCGCGGCGATGGCCCACGCCGGGCTGTTCCGCAGCGACCTGTACTTCCGCCTGCGGGTCATCGAGATCGAGATCCCGCCGCTGCGCGCGCGCGGCGGCGACGACATCGCCGATCTCGCCGCCCACTTCATCGACCAGCTCGCCCGGCGCTACCGCAAGGCGCCGCTGCGGCTGGTGGATGACGCGCGGCCGGCGCTCGCGGCGTACGGCTGGCCGGGCAACGTCCGCGAGCTGGAGAACACGATCGAGCGCGCCGTCGTGATGTGCCAGGGCAGCGCGATCGGGGTCAAGGACCTCGGGCTCGAGCCGCGCCGGCCGGCGGCGACGATCGAGCTGCCGGTCACGGATCCCGTGGATCACGTGGATCACGTCGCGCTCCCGGCCGGCCTCGCGCTGGCCGAGGCCGAGCGCCGCTACGCCCGCGCGGTGCTCGACCGGCTCGGCGGCAACCAGTCCGCCGCCGCCCGCCAGCTCGGGATCAGCCGCAACAAGCTGGCCCGGCTGCTCAAGGCGGACTAGCTTCGGCGCCATGCGCTTCGCTCTCGCCGTCGCTGTCCTCTCCGCGCTCGCGATCGCCGCACCGGCGCGCGCCGACGAAGCCGTCCACGGCACCGACAAGGGCACGTTCGGCGTCGGCATCATCCTGGGCGAGCCGCTGGGGCTCAGCGCCAAGCTCTACCTGAAGGACGACCGGGCGATCCAGGCCGCGATCGGCTCGGCGTTCATCGGCGGCGGCATCCAGGTCCACGCCGACTACGTGTTCCATCCCTACATCCTGCAGAGCCGCGACAGCTTCGTGCTGCCGTTGTACTTCGGCCCAGGCCTGCGCGTGATCGACTACATGGACGGCCGCGACAACAACGATCTCGCGATCGGCGTGCGCGGCGTGGTCGGCTTGCTGTTCGACTTCCGCAACGTGCCGCTCGACGCGTTCGTCGAGGTCGCCGGCGTCCTCGAGTATCGGTTCGGCGACGACGGCGGCGCCGGGCTCGCGCTCAACGCCGGCGCCGGCATCCGGTACTACTTCTAGCAGCTTCCGGAAGTGGCCGGCGTGCGCTAGAACGCGGCGTGGTCAAAAAAGCCAAGCCGGAGCCACGCTTGGTCAAGCCGGCGCGCGCGCCCGGCAAGACCGGCGACGACGCCGGTGCGCGCGGTGATCGCAGCAAGCGCTTGCTCGATCTCGTCATGATCCTGCTGCGCGCGCGGACGCCGGTGACGTATCGCGAGATCCGCGATCAGTTCCCGGCGTACCAGACGCTCAACACCGAGGCCGGGCTGCGCGCGTTCGAGCGCGACAAGGCGGACCTGCTCGAGCTCGGGGTACCGATCCGCTACATCACGCCCGACGAGGACGACTCGCTCGAGGACGGCGGCTACGTCATCGACATGAAGCG
>DASWOO010000312.1:0-9563 GCA_036404335.1 Kofleriaceae bacterium | reverse complement strand
GACGATGCCGGGCGTCGCCGTGGTCGCCGGCGCGACCAGCGCCTGCTGCTCCGTGTAGAACCGCTCCGCCGGCGGGCTCTCGGGCGGGATGACGTTGCCCTTCGCGTCCACCCGGTCATTGCCCGGGAAGTCCAGCTTCATCGAGCCGCTGCGGTCGAGCAGGATCTCGATCGACGGGATCACCCGGGTCACCGTGAACTGCAGCGACGGGCAGTCCGCGTCGACCGGCGGCGTGTCATCGCCGCCGCTGCCGTCGTCGACGGTGCAAAACCCGTCCGAGCTGCAGACCATCCCGGCGCCGCACTCGCCACCGCCGGCGGTGCACTGCGCATCGCACTTGCCGGTCGCGGCACAGTGGAAGCCCGCGCCGCAGGCGGCATCGCCGGTGCCGCTCGTGGGATCACATGTGGTGCTGCACACCGCAGGGGCCGCTGGCCCCTGGCAGACGCTCATCGAACCCGAGCCATTGCCGCCCGAGGCCGAGGACTTGCTACCGCCACACGCGGCGGCGAACAGAAGGAACCCCAACGCAAACCGGTTCATAGGAGCCCACGATAACGCAGGCGGCGTGTGAGGAAAAAACCTTATCGCTGGCCGCGTACGATTCCTTGCTAGCAGCGGGTGGCACCGCCGTGCCGGCCGCTTGCGACCCGCGTCTCGCGGAGAGGCGCGTGTCAGGCGCGATCGTCGGTCGCGGACTTACATAGGCGCTAGAAGATCACCGCGCCGCACGAGAACGTCGCGCTGATCTTCGGGTGGGCCGACATCTTCAGCGTGTCGCACGCGCCGCCGAGCAGGTGCAGGGTGATGCCGTCGCTGGCGACGCTCCAGTCGGTGCCGTAGGTCAGCGGCTTGTCGTCGAGCACGACGCTGCCGGTCTGCGCGGTGCCGGGGTCGACCATGCCGTTAAGCTTGAGGTCGCACGACACCACGCCGCGGATGATCTCGTTGAACGCCGCCGCCAGCTGCGTCGGGTCCGTGGCGGTGTAGGCCTTGGCGTTGGGCTGGTTGGGCTGCACGCCCTGGCCAGCGTTGGCCATGTCCTGAAGGTGATCGGCCGCGCCCGGGATGCTGCCGACGCCCAGGATGTACAGCTTGATCCCGGCGGCGTAGGCCCGCTTGGCGGCGTTCACCGACTCGGTCGTCGAGCTCCGGTTGCCGCCGCACTGGTTGGGCAGGCCGTCGGTCGCGAGCACGATCACCGGCGGCGAGCCGGTCGGGGCCGGGTTGGCCTTGAAGTCGGCGACGACCGCGTCGATCGACGGCGGCGTCGGCGTGGCGGCCATGCTCTGCGGCCGGTTCGTCGAGATCAGCGTCGCCAGCGTGTCCTTGCTGTTCTTCGCGCGCGCGACCGACTTGAGCGTCGGGCAGGCGACGTTCTGGTCCGCCGAGAACAGCGTCGCGCCGAACAGGACGCTGGCCTGGAGCTGGGTCACGACGCCGTTGGGGCCGACGAGCGCGTTCTGCACCGTGTAGTACTTTTCCGGAACGGTCGGGTCATCGGGCGGCGTCCGGCCGCGATCGTTGTCGTCGAAGTCGTGCAGCATCGAGCCGCTGCGATCGATCAGCAGCTGGATCGACGGGGTCACCGCCGTCGGCGTGAACTGGACCGAGGGGCACTGGGCGTCGATCGGCGGCGCGTCGTCGCCGTCGCCCGCGCTCTGGCAGAACCCATCGTTGGTGCAGCTGTAGCCGGTGCCGCACTGGTTGCCGCCGACGGTGCACAGCGCGTCGCACGCGCCATTCGACGCGCAGTGAAACCCGCTTGGACACGTCGCGTCACCGAGGCCGCTCGACGGGTCGCACGCCGTCATGCACGCCGCCGGCGGCGGGACCTGGTTAGCGCACAGGCTTTCGAAGGTTTTGCCGCCGCCGCACGCCGCCGCCGTCACCATGGCCAGACCGATGAGCAGGCGATTCATGCAGCTTCCGTACAGCAAGCGACGCGCCGGGCGATCCGGGGCGATCGATCGTGTAGATCCAGCGGACTAGCTGCTGAGGTCGGTTGACCCCGAGGGGCAAACTCCCAGACAGAAGTTGTGCAACATCGTGCACTTGGAATGCTAAATGGGAGTCTGCGATACCTTCTTATTCGCGGCCCGATGGTTCCGCGCGCAGCGGCTCGCGCCGGAGCGACAGCACGTAGAGCAGGACCATCACCACGAGGACGCACGCGATCGCCGGGCTCTTGAGCTCGGCCCAGGCACCGCCGGCGATCGCGATCGCGTTCTCGTCGTGCTTGATCGCGACCGGCACCGCCAGGCCGATGCCGAGCAAGGCCTCGCCGGTGATGAACCCGGCCGCCGCGAGCAGCCCATTGCGCTCGACCACGGCGCGCCGGGTGTGCGACGCCCGGGCCCGGTTGAGCGCGCGGTTGACCAGGTACGAGACCACGCCGCCGAGGAAGATCGGCACGTTGAGCTCGAACGGCAGGTAGACGCCGACCGCGAACGCCATGACCGGCACGTGGATCTTGGCGCCCGCCCGCGTCAGCAGCTCGTCGATGATGATCACCACCACGGCGATGCCCGCGCCGGCGCCGATGATCGCCCACGGCAGCC
This sequence comes from Kofleriaceae bacterium, assembly GCA_036404335.1. GTDB lineage: Bacteria > Myxococcota_A > Polyangia > Haliangiales > Haliangiaceae > JABFXX01. The sequence continues at coordinate 7,002 of DASWOO010000312.1, read as the reverse complement.
CGCCCTGGAACACGCCGAACGCGACGGTGCCCATTAAATTCGCCTGGGGCGCCGGCAGGCCATTGCTGCCGATCTTGTAGGCGTCGTTGAGCAGGTTGAGCACCGGCGCCATCGCGAACGCGGCGACCACGACGCCGAGGATCTGCATCACCTGCTGCTTCCACGGCGTCGCGCCGACCAGCTGGCCGCACTTGAGGTCCTGCAGGTTATCGCCGCCGATCGCCGCGGCGCAGCACACCACGCCGCCGATCAGGATCGCCGCGACCGGGCCGGCCTTGTCGCCCAGGCCGAGGCCGAGCAGCAGCAGCGCCGACACCAGGATGGTCGAGATCGTGATGCCCGAGACCGGGTTGTTCGATGATCCGACCAGGCCGGCCATGTACGACGCGACCGCCGAGAACAGGAACCCCGCGATCACCATGACCACCGCCATGATCGCGCTGATCCACGCCGAGGCGGTGAAGTGCCAGAAGATGAAGAACAGCGGCACGACCGACACGCCGATCAGGATCAGGATGATGTTCATCGGCATGTCGCGCTCGGTGCGCGGCACGGAGTCCTTGCCGCCCTCGCGGCGCTGCTTGTAGGCGTCGAGGCCGGCGGTGATGCCGCCGAGCAGCGACTTGCGCAGCTTGTAGAGCGAGAACACGCCGCCGACCAGCATGCCGCCGACGCCTAGGAAGCGCGTGACGTACTTGTGGTAGAAGTCCGCGGCGTCGAGCGCGTCGACGCCCTGCAGCACCTGGGCGAGGGTCATCGCGTGGTGGTTGGCGTCGAGCTTGTCGGTGAGGATCGAGGTCGGATCGCCGAACATCGCGAACAGCGGGACCGCGACCCAGCGGTTGAGCACCGAGCCGGCGAAGATCACCGCCGCGACGTTGAAGCCGACGATGTAGCCGACCGACAGCAGCGCGGGCGACGCGTTGATGCCGAAATAGAACGGCGTGCCGGACCGGGCGGCGGTGGCCGCGGTGCTGACGCCGCCCTTGAGCCAGCCGCCGAACCGCACCGCCTCGGCCCAGGCCTTGAGGCCGGTCGCGCCGAGCTTGACCACCGCGCCGATCGAGGCCGACAGCACGAGGATGCCGAGCCCGCCGCCGCCCTCGGCGCCGACCTTGAGCACCTCGGCGGTCGCGACGCCCTCGGGGAACTGCAGCGGCTGGTCGATGATCAGCGCGCGGCGCAGCGGGATGGTGAACAGCACGCCGAGGATGCCGCCGAACCCGGCGATCAGCGTGGTCTCGAGGTACGAGAACCGCGACCACACGCCGAGGATGACGAGCGCCGGCAAGGTGAAGATGACGCCCGACGCCAGGCCCTCGCCCGACGCCGCGGCGGTCTGCACCGCGTTGTTCTGGAGGATGTTGCCGGTCCGGAGCAAGCGCAGCAGGCCCATCGAGATCACGGCCGCCGGCACCGATGCCGACACCGTCATGCCGGCGAACATGCCGAGGTAGGCGTTCGCGCCGGCCAGGATGACCGACAGCAAGCAGCCGAGGATGATGACGCCCGGCGTCAGCTCGGGGAGGAACGTGGTCGCCGGGATGTACGGCTCGACCTTGCCCGCGGGCGCAGCTCCACTCGACGCTTCTGCCATGGCGAGGACTGTCGTCGGGCGCGGCCCGCGAGGTCAAGCCGGAACGCGAGTCGCCGCGCGCGATCGGCCGCTACAGCAGCGGCCGGGCCATGCGCAGCGCGCGCTGGCCGCGGTCGTAGGTCGCCGAGCCATCGACGACGCGGAACCCGGCTCGGACGTAGAGCCGCTGGGCGGAGACGTTGGTCTCGGACACGGTCAGGCGCAGCGCCGCGATCTGGCTCGACGGCGCGACCCGCTCGGCGACCTCGATGACGTGGGTCAGGAGCTTGGCGCCGATGCCGTGGCGCTGGAACGCGGGCAGCACCGCGAGCGCCAGGAGGTCGGCGACGACCTCGCCGTTCGCGCTCGGCACTTCCATGTAGAACCCGAGCATCGCGAACGCGCGGCCGCGGCCCTGCAGGTCATGATCGATCCACGCGAGCACGCCGGGCTGCTCGAGCCACGACGGCAGGATCCGCGTGTAGTCGCCGAGGTCGGCGTAGGCCTCCGCACCCGTCGCGATGATCCACGAATGATCCGCGGCCTCCGCGCGACGTATCACAAGGTCACCAGGCGAACGCCCGCGCGCTAACCGGCGAACCCGCCGCCCTGCACGTCGGTCTCGCGCGGACGCGGCGGCGCGGACACGGCGGGCTTACGCGGCGCCAGCGCGCTCATCGATGCCGTCGGGGCCTGCTGGGCCGCCCGCAGCTCGCTCATCGCGGCCGCGACGTGGCCGCCGCCGGCGAGCGCGCGCAGCGTGTAGCGGCCGGGCGACGTGCGCGCGAACAGCGACGCGTCGCCCTTCTTCTTGAGGTCCATCGACAGGTCGCGCGCCACGACAGTGTCAGGAGTCTTCGACTTGCTCGGCAACCGCGCCCCGGCTCGCTCCACGATCTCGCGCACCGACATCGGCACGGCGGTCTCGCGCAGGATCTCTTCCACCACAGCAAGCGTACTCATGACCGTCGTGCCTCCCTCGAGAAAAACGATTTCGTTCAGAGCGTCGAGACGGTCGCAATCCTAGCGCCGCGAGCTTCCGAAACCAGTCTTGACATGCCTTTTTTTTCCCGCCCGGCTACGCTGTGACCGCTTGCCGTCGACGCGCGCGCTCATCCACGCTCCGTGGTCCGCATCCAAGGCGTCGACCGCGCTGCGCTGTCCGCGATTGTTTCACTTCAAGTACGTGCAGAAGATTCGCGAGCCCGACGTCATGCCCGAGGCGCGCATCGGCAAGGCGATCCACAAGGCCGTCGAGCAGACGCTGATGGGCACGCCGCTCGCCGAGGCGACCACCGCGATCCGCGCCGCGCTGCCCAACGAGACCGAGCAGCACCGGTTCGACGCGCTCGCGACCGGCATCCCGGCGTTCACCAACCGGCTCGCGCAGTTCCGCCGGCGGCGCCGCGTGTCGCGCCAGCTGGTCGAGTACTCGCTCGCGGTCCGCGAGGATCTCTCGACGACGCAGTTCTACAGCGGCGATGCCTATTACCGCGGCGTGCTCGACCTCGGCTACCTGTTCGAGGACGAGTCGCTCGCCCTGCTCGATCACAAGACCGGCCAGCGCATCCCGGGGACGTCGATCGCCGATCAGCTCGAGGGCTACGCCGTGCTCGCGGCTTCCGCGTTCCGGCATGTCCGCAAGTTTTGGCTGGGGGTGCACTGGATCGCCGAGCGCGCGGTCGAATGGAGCGCGCCGATCACGCCCGCGCACATCATGGACCGCATGGTCCCCAACTTGTTCGATAACATCGAGGCCGCCGCGCTGGCGATCGATGACGGCCCCCGCCCAAACCCTGGCTCGTGGTGCGATCGATGTAGCTACCGCGAGCTGTGTCCCGCCAGCCGCGAGCTGCGCTATGAACCTGTCGAGTATTACGAAGATGACGAAGATGAATGAACGCCTCGCGCTCGTCGAACGCCAGCGCCGGTTCGAATGGCAGCTCGCGCGCGACGCGCAGACCCGCGCCGCGGCCGGCTACGTCGCGGGCAAGACCCACGACCTGCTCAATCTGGTGCAGATCGTCCAGCTCGCGACGCTCGAGCTATCGCGGCGCTCGACGCCGGAGGCCCAGGAGTTCATCGCCGATCTGACCCGCGCCGCCGCCGATGCCCAGCACCAGCTCGGCGAGCTGATGGCGCGCGCGCGGCCCGAGGAGCGGGTCGTCGCCGGCGCGCCGGTCGGCGCGGTGATCACCGCGGCGGTCGAGACCCTGCGCGCGGCGTCGACGATCGCCGTCGACCTGCACCTGACGGTCGAGCCGGGCGTGACCACGCGGTGCAGCGCCGAGGAGCTCGAGCACCTGATCTACGGCCTGGCGCTCGACGCGGTGTCGGCGGCCGAGCAGGCGCCGGCGGGCGACGCGGGCCCCGCCGACCTCGCCAGCCCGGTCGAGCTGTTCGTGCGCAGCCGGACGATCGAGGGCAAGCCGTGGCTCGAGATCGTACGCGGCGCCCGGTCGCCGATCGACGGCGAGCGCTTCGACCTGCGCGCCGTCGAGGTCATCGCGACCAAGAACGGCGGCGAGCTCGCCCACAGCGAGCGCCGCGACGGCTCGACCGAGCTGGTGGTCGCGCTGCCGCTGATCTAGCGGCGCCAGCGCAGGATGCGCGCGGGCCACGCGGGCATGCCGTCGGCGGCGAGCTTGGCCGCGTCGCGCGCGACGAGCTTGGCCATCGACGTCAGCCGCGCGTGCAGCTCGTCGGGCGCGCCGGTCGGTGCCAGCTCGACCGAGCCGTCGCGGCCCAGGGTCAGCTCGGCGACGAACGCCGCGTCCGGCGTGAAGATCGTCGCGCGATAGCGCGCGCCCTCGCCGCTGTCGCCGAGGCGCTCCATCAGGTAGCGCGCGCCATCGGTCGGGTGCAGATCTCGCGCCATCTACTCGCCGAGGTCAGCCGCGAACCGGCTGGTCACGTCGGACGCGTTGCCCCACTGCGACTTCTTCCACTCGACGTTCCACTGGCGCAGGATCCACATCGGATCGAGCAGCAGCCGCGCGCCGATCTCCGAGCTCGCCTTGCCCCACACGTCGTCGCGCTCGCCCGGGTCCTTGGCGAGGTCGTACAGCTTCGGCGTCTGGGTGCCGATGATCTTCAGCTTCCAGTGGCCGATCCGGCCGCCGTGCGCGTTCTCGTACTGCGACGACATCGACATCAGCGGGTAGCCGCCGCCGCCGTTGGCCAGCTTGACCAGCGACATGCCCTGCCACTCGGGGTCGACCTGCACGCCGAGCGCGTCGGCGATCGTCGGCACGATGTCGATGCCCTCGCTGCCCTCGCTGACCTTGCCGGCGGGGAACATCGGCGGGTAGTGGATGATCAGCGGCACGTGCAGCAGGGTCTCGCGCTCCGAGCCGCCGTGGCCGACCCGGCCCTCTTCCCACTGCTCGTCGCCGTGATCGGCGGTGATGATCAGCATCGTCTGGTCCCACACGCCCCACGCCTTGAGCTTCTCGATCAGCTGGCCGATCAGATCGTCCTGGTAGCTGACGTTGGAGTCGTACAGCGCGCGGACGTGGTCCTTCTCGCGATCGGTCAGGTCCTTGGGGAAGCCGCCCGGGCCGTCGTCGCCCAGCTCGGTCGCGAACCGGCCCTTGTAACCGCCGTCGTACTTGTCGAGCCACGGCTGCTTGGCGCGCCAGGTGACGTGGGTGTCGATGAAGCCGAGGTAGAGGAACCACGGCTGGTCCTTCTTGCCCTGGACGAACGACAGGCCCTTCTCGAGAATGTCGGCGCCGCGCAGGCCCAGGCCCTTCTCGATGTGGTTGACGTACTTGTCCCACGCGGTGCCAAAGCCGCGCGCCGGCCGGATGTAGCCGTTGCCCGACGCGCCGGCGGTGAACTTGCCGGCCTTCTTGGCGACCTCGTCGATCGTCATCCACTTGTCGGCGAGGTGATCCGACATCTCGATCGCCTTGTGCTTGGCGAGGTAGTTCGAGCTCCACATCGAGGCGTGCGAGACCTGCGACTCGTTGCCCTGGACGTAGTTCGCCAGGAACAGGGTCGAACTCTCGGCGAGCTTGTCGAAGTTCGGGGTCTCGGCCCGCGCCTTGGGGTTGAACGTCCTGGTCCGGTCGGCGCGCAGCGAGTCCATGATCACGAACACGACATTCTTGGGCGCCTCGCCGCGCTTGGCGACCGGCGCGTCGCCCGGCACCGCCAGCGCGGCGTTGGCCAGCGCCGCCGCGGCGCAGCCGGTGGCCTCGAGGTCGAGCCGCGCCGCCTTGCCGCCGAGCGCCGACAGGTCGACCGCCGAGCCCGCGCCGGCGAGCTTGCCGTCGGCGGTCGCGCCGTCGTCGGCGGTCGCGACCACGTGCACGCTGCAGCTCGCGTCGGCGACGTCGCCGACCAGCCGGGCCCTGGCCGGGATCGCGACGAACCAGCTGGCCTGGCCGTCCTTGGGCAGGATCAGCGCCTTCCTGGCCGGGTCGTAGAGCTGGACGCCGCCGTCATCGCCGACCGGGGCGGCGGCGCCGACCTGCAGCCACGCGACCTCGACGCCCGACGACTTCATGAACAGCTGGATCGAGTTCTCGCCGTCCTTGAGCTGGCCGGCCGGCACGGTCAGCTCGACGGTCGACCACCCGGAGGCCAGCTTGCCGTTGACGTCCTTGTTGTCGTTGACCTTGACGCTGATGTTGCCGTCGGACTTGCTGAACGCGCGGAGCCGCAGCTTGCCGCGGCCGGCCTCGGCGGCGGTCAGCGGGAAGAACACGGTGCCGACCTTGCCGGTCAGCCGCGCGACCTTGACGTCGCCCTCGGTCTGCCGCAGCTCCCACGCCTTCTTGCCGCCCTTCATCACGTTGGGGAACCGGACGTACTTGGCGAACCCGGCCGAGCCGGCGGCGATCACCAGGCCACCGCCGCGGTGGAGGTGCGCCGAGAGCCGGTTGTCGACGAGCGAGTAGACCGCGTGCTCGGGGCCGCGCGCGGCGGCGCCCGGCGCCGACGGGGCCGTCGACGGCACAGGCTGGTGCGGCGCGGGCTTGGCCTCGGGCGGGTCGCCCGGGCTCTTGGTACACGCGGCCGCCGCGACGGCCAGCGCGAGGGTGACACGGCACGCTCGATCGATCATCGGCGGGACCCTATGCGTGAAGGCAGATCAGGAGCAACAAACCGTCGCGCAAAAAGCGCCGGCTCGGGCGCCGGATCAGAGGATCCGCCAAGCGTGGGCGTAGACGTTGGCCCGGGCGCCGCGCACGAAGCCGACCAGCGCGATGTTGAACCGCTCCGCCAGCTCGATCGCCAGCGAGCTGGGCGCCGAGACCGCGGCGAGGATCGGCGCGCCGAACATCACGGTCTTCTGCACCAGCTCGTAGCCGAGCCGGCCCGACACCGCGATGACGTGGTCGGCGGGCGCCACGCCGGCGTCGAGCGCCCAGCCGATCAGCTTGTCGAGCGCGTTGTGGCGGCCGACGTCCTCGCGC
>DASWOO010000311.1:0-2782 GCA_036404335.1 Kofleriaceae bacterium | reverse complement strand
CGGACCAGGCCGGCCGCGCGATCGAACACCGCGACCTCGATCGGCGGGCCCGCCGTCGGCGACGCGATCGGCTTGCCGAGCTCGAGCTGCACCGGCCCCGCCAGCACCCACGACGACGCGCCCGGCGCGCTCGGCGGGGTGAGCGCCGCGATCGGATCGACCGGTCCGGCGTCGTCCCCGAGCCCGGGCCCGAGCCCGCCGCCAGGGTGTGACCGCGGGTGGGCGGCCTCCGCCGGCGCGTGGGGCGAGACCGCCGGCCCACCGCACGCCGCCACCAAGCAGGCCCCGAGCACGATGTTTCGCATGCGCGTTCAGAACGCATGGACGCTGACAGAAAGTCCAGTCTCCGAAAGGGTGCTACCGCCGCCGCGCAGCCTGAACGTCTTTTCCGCGTAGCCAGTTACGCAGCGAGCGTCCTGCGTGGCGGCCGCGTGACGTGATCTTCACGGTTTACGACGCATTGCGTCTCGCCCGGGTTTTGCAACCAGATTCGGGCACATGGAAATCGGTGTCATCACCAACCCGAATAGCCGTAAGAACCGTAACCGCCCGGACCGGGCGGCGCGGCTGCAGCGGATCGTTGGCGATTTCGGCGAGGTCCATTCGACCAGCTCTGTCGAGTCGATCAAGCCGGTGCTCCGCGAATTCCTCCGCAAGCGGGCGCGGTTCTGGGTGGCCGACGGCGGCGACGGCGCCCTGCACTGGATGCTGCGGATGGGCATGGAGGTCCTCCAGGAGGACGAGTTCACCGGCCAGGCGTTCACGCTGCCGATGACCCTGCCGACCAAGGGCGGGACGATCGACTTCGTCGCCAACAACGTCGGCATCGAGGGCGACGCCGAGGGCATCCTCGCCACGCTGCGCAACAACGTCGAGCGCAACCGCTACATCGAGGAGACCGAGGTCGACTCGATGGTGATCGACGGCATCCAGCGCGTCGATGGCGCCGACGTGCCGTTCCGCACCTACGGCTTCGCCTCGGCGGCCGGCGGCGTCGGCCAGCGGTTCTACGCCAAGTATTACAAGGATCCGGATCCGAACCCGCGGACGATCGTCAAGGTCATCGCCAACACCGTGGCCTCGGCGCCGATCGCGCTGTCGCCCCTGTCGCGGCTGCCGTTCGGCGCGTGGAGAAGCTACGCCAAGGAGATGTTCGAGCCGACGGCGTGCACGGTGATGATCGACGGCATGAAGCTGCCGGGCGACAGCTTCACCGGCGTGCACATCGCGTCGATGTCGATCAACCTCGGCAACGTGCTCCGGTTCTTCGGCAAGGCGGACAACGCCGGCCTGATGAACGCGATCGTCGGCACGCCGAGCCCGTGGAGCATCATCCGCAACATCCCGCGGATGTCGCGCGGCCAGGAGATGCGCGGCCGCAACATCCTCGACCGGCCGTGCCGCGAGATGATCCTCGAGAGCTCGGGCCGCGAGCTGATGGCGCCGATCATCGACGGCGAGATCTACAACGACGTCGTGAAGATCACGTACCGCGTCGGGCCGCGCGTGCGGATCCCGAAGGTCATCGCGAAGAAGGCCGCCTAGGCTTTTCAGGTCCTGGGCGGAGCCGCGCAGCTGACGTTCGCCGGCCCGCCGCCGACGACGTCGCACTTGCGCGCGCCACACCGGGCGAACTTGCAGGCCGCGACCTCGGTCTTGAAGCAGCGCCGGCCGACGACGAAGAAGCATTCGTTGCGATCGCCGCTGTAGCGCCAGCCGCCGAGCTTGCCGCTGGGCGCGTCGAGCTCGCCGCTGGCCCGGGCGTCGCGCCGCTGCTTCTCCTTGGCCGTCGTCGGCTCGCTGCTGCTCGAGGCCGAGCCGCCGCCGCAGCCGAGGGCGAGCGCGGCGAGCAGCGCCGCAAACAACGGAGGCCTGAGGGTTCTCACCGACATTCGGCCGGATCATGCCATAGTCGAGGGCGTGGCTGACGATGACCGCGCTGTCCTGGAGCGACTTGCCGCGCTCGAAGCCGAGGTGAAGTCCGAGGCGGATGGGCAGCGCGCGCGCAAGGACGCCGCGCTCGCCAGGTTACGCGAGCAACGTGTGACCCAGGCCGCGGAGCGCGACGCGGCGCGCGGGCGCCAGGCCGAGCGGGTCAGCAAGCGGCGTGACGCCGACTCGGCGCTCGAGGACATTGGCGACCGCGGGAGTCGCGCGGGCCGCGGGAGCCGCAACGATCAGCTCGACAACCTCGGCGGCGCGATGGAGCTGGCGTCCAAGGCCAACCGCGTCAAGAACGAGCTCGCCCGGCCCACGAAGAAGGGCGACAAGTCGTGGATCGCCTCGGGCGTCGCCTCGCTCGCGCTCGGCCCGGTCGGCTGGCTGTACGCCGGCTCGATGCGCGAGGCGGTGCCAGCGACCGCCGCCTGGGTCGCGCTGATGGCGCTGGCTGCGAAGATCCTGCCCGCGTTCCTGCTCATGCCGGTGCTGATGGTCGCACTGCCACTCTCAGCAGTCGCCGGTGTGGTCTATGCACTGCAATACAACCGCGCCGGCGCGCGCCAGCGACTGTTCGACGGCGACAAGAAATCGACGCCCAAGGCGCTGCGCGGAGAGTGAGCGCAGCGTCGATGTCTAACGTGCTTCTCACCCCGCGCCAGTGCTACCCTGGCGATGCCCGACGATAACCGTCCTACCATGGCCATGATGCACCACCGCTGGCTCCCGCTGTTGATCGCGCTGTTCGCCTGCGTGGTGCCACGTCTTGCGGCGGCCAACCCGAGCCGGCTCAAGGTCGCGGTGGTGCCGAGCATCTCGGTCAACCTCGACGCGGCCCGGGTCG
>DASWOO010000310.1:0-2026 GCA_036404335.1 Kofleriaceae bacterium | reverse complement strand
GGCCCGCGGCTGCTCGTGAATTTCCTTGAGCATGTAGTGCTTGAAGCCGCCCTTCTCTGCCTGGACGGCCGACCACGTGATGGTCTTGGGCTCGCTCTGGTGCGGCTTGCCCTCGAAGTCGGTGATCTGCACGCCCTGGCGCGTGATCGTGAGCATCTCGCCCTCGTCCACGAAGATCACCCGGCGGGTCTCCGACAGGATCGCGGTGACGTCGGACGCGACGTAGTTCTCGCCGTCGCCCAGGCCCACGACCAGCGGCGAGCTGTTCTTGGCGGCGACCAGCGTGCCCGGCTCCTTGTCGGACATCACGACGAACGCGAAGCTGCCGCGGACCCGGGACAGCGACTTGCGCACGGCGGTGGTCAGGTCCGGCGCGCCGGCGACCAGCGCGCGCTCGACCAAATGCGCGAAGATCTCGGTGTCGGTCTCCGACGAGAACTTCGCCCCGGCGGCGGACAGCTCGGCGCGCAGCGCGAGGTGGTTCTCGATGATGCCGTTATGGATGACGCTCACCGGGCCGACCCGGTGGGGGTGGCTGTTCTCGTCCGACGGGCGGCCGTGGGTCGCCCAGCGGGTGTGGCCGATGCCGATCGTACCCGGCGCGGGCTCGCGAGTCAGCTTCTCCTCGAGCGCCGCCAGCTTGCCGCGGCAGCGCACGACGCGCGCGCCGGCGTTGCCGGCCGGGTCGAGCACCGACACGCCCGCCGAGTCATAGCCGCGATATTCGAGCTTGCGCAGGCCGCCGATCAGGATGGGCGTCGCCTGCCGTGCACCGATGTAACCGATGATTCCGCACATGATTTTTGGCGTCCTACTTGTGCTGGTTCTGTGCCGGCGCCGGCTTGGCAACAGGCGCAGGGGTCGGCGCGGGCGTCGCGGCCGCGGGGGTTGGTTCTTCTTCCGAGTCGATGCCGGTCAGCTCGTCGATGTCCGGCGCCTTGTACGGCAGCAGCGTCGGCGAGTCGACCGGGACCGTGCCCCCGGCGTGCGTGCACCCAGCTCCCGCCGAGGCCGCGATCCACAACCCGGCCGCTTGCGCGACCTTCACGAGCGAAGCTCGAATTCGCATAGAGCCGCAAGCTAACACGCCGCCGGCCGGCCGGCGACGCCAGCTCACCCGAGCCGCCCGCCCTACAATCGCCCCGAGCCGCCCCCCGCCGATTCGGCTCGCCTGCCGATCGCCCAGCCGAAATCGACCGCCTTCGTACGATCTCGTGGCAGCCGCTTGACACCCGAGGGCCATCCGATTAGAACTCCTCCCACTGCCACGCGGGAGTAACTCAGTGGTAGAGTGCAACCTTGCCAAGGTTGACGTCGAGGGTTCGAATCCCTTCTCCCGCTCGAACGACACGTTAGTCTAGCCGCCCGGATGCCTCACCAGCACCCGGGCGTCGCTGCTTTCGGCCCGCCTGCTCTCGCGCGCGAGACGGGTCAGAAGCTCTTCCCTTGGAACGAGCGCTGTCCCTGGGGCTCTGGTCGTGAGCACAAAGGCTGCTGCTTCCCAAAGGGTCTCGTCTACTACGTGGACCATGAGACCGGCGAGGGTTCCTGGTTAGCGACGACTCGAGCGATCGCCTCGAGCTACGCATCCATCTCTGCCCGCCACATGTGCAGGAGGTCAACGATGGCCGTCCAGCCGCTCGCGAATCAGCAAGAAGCCTCGAACCACCATGCAACGATCTGAAGGGAACCAATGACGCACATCCTGTTTGTCGGGCAGAAACCTGAAACCGTCGACTTCTCGGATCCCGCCTTGCCGCCGGGCTTCAACGCCGAGAAGATCGAACACGGGATCGCGCTCGGAGTGTCGAAGATCCAGGAACGCGGCTGGCAGGGCGAGACGTGCATGATCACGCCCGACGCGGCCGGAATTGCCATGCTCGAAGCTGCCCTGACACGGGCCAGCTACGACTGTGTGGTGATCGGCGGCGGCCTCCGGATCCCGCCCAACAGCCTGGCTTTGTTCGAGATGGTCGTGAACGTCGTCCACAAGTCGGCGCCGAACGCCGCGATCGCGTTCAACACG
>DASWOO010000309.1:0-14303 GCA_036404335.1 Kofleriaceae bacterium | reverse complement strand
AGTCGGGGTCCGGGCCCTGCGCGACCGCGACGCCGTACTCGTCGCCGTCGAGGCTGCCGAGCTGGGCCGCGAGATCGAGGTGCGCGACGTCGTCGGTCGGGACCACGAGCAGCGACACCCGCGCGTACTGCTTGTAGTACGCGTCGAGCTGCGGCCGGAGCTGCTGGTAGGCTCGGTCGTGCGCCATGCCCGACGCGCGCGCGCCGGCGTAGAGCTGCGCGGGGGCGACCAGGGCCTGCTGGTAGCCGAGCTTGGGCCGGGCGGCGGCGAGCTTGTCGCGCACGGTGCGCAGCGCGGTCGCGCCGTCGATCGCCGGCGGCACGTAGCTGAACACCTCGGTCACGAACATCTCGCGCGAGCCGGCGACCGGCGCGCCGAACACCACGCCGATCCCGATGTGGTTGACCTCGGTCGACATCAGGTTGAAGCGGTGGCCCGGGCTGCTCATCAGGCCCTGGTGGAGCTGCCGCACGCTGTAGGCGCGCGCGACGTTCTCGAGCACGAGCCGGGTCCGGATCTTGGCGGCGTGGATCCGGTCGCCGACCGAGCCGGTGACCGGCGAGACGTGCGCGACCTCGTGGCGGTCGTGCATCTCGGCCGAGTGGCCGCGCGCGACGCCGGCGAGCGGCTCGTCCCACGCCAGCACCGCCAGCCCGGCCGCCGCGCGGTCGCGGTTGACGGCGTCGAGCACGTAGCGCTCGGCGGCCTCGGGCGTGGTCGCCGGTGGATCGTCCCCGGTGACCTCGGTCGCGGCGTCGGGCGGCGCCGTGCCGCACCACACCGGGAAGTTGGCGAGCACCGACGGCCCGGACGCGTCGCTCGCCGAGATCTCGAGCTGCTGGCGGCCGCGGTGGCCGCCGCACGCGAACGTCAGGCGAAACCCGTCGGCGCGCGGGCTGGTGATCGCCAGCTGCTCGGGCCGGCCGTCCTCGCGGGTGACGAAGACCTCCGGCTCGCGGTAGCGGCGATCGATCACCGCGTCGAGCACCACGCTGCCGCCGGCCGGCAGCGCGCGCGGCAGCTCGGCGAGCGCGACCGCGGTGTCCTGCAGCGCGAACACGATCGCGCCGGTGCCGTCGGGCCTGCGCGCGACCGCGCCGATGCCGAACCGCGCCGGGCCGCCCGTGCCGAGCAGGCTGGCGAGGTCGGGCGCGAGCTGGTCGACGATCGACCGCGGATCGAGCGGGCCCCACCACACGTACAGGTGCGGCGCCGGCTCGATGATCCCGTTGCGCTGCAGCGCGAACTCGACGAATGGATAATCGATGACGTTGGTCGCCGGCATGATCGCCGCGAGCTCGGCGCACGCGCGGAACAGCCGTGCATCGGCGACCGGCGCGGCGAGCTTGGCGCGGGTCGCGGCGTCGCGCACGGCGGCGATCACCGCGGCCTCGACCGGCCCCGATGGTGGCGCCTCCAGCGGCGCGTTGTAGGTCCGCGCCGCCGGCCCCGCGGGCGCGAACGTCCGCACGCCGGCCGGCCCCGCCGCTGATCCGGTCGCGCCGGTCGCCGGGCTCCCGCCGCCGCGCCAGCTCGGCTGCGCGCCGACCAGCTGCGGCCCAGTCGTGCAGCCCGCCGCGACCACCGCGATCGCCGCGACGGCCCGGCTCACTTGCCCTCGGCCGGCTTCGGCGCGTCTGGCTTCGCGATGGCTGGCTGGGTCACGATCGCCCCGCTGGTATCGGCGAACACCGCGGTCAGCATCCGATCGAGCGCGTGGAAGTCGGCCGACGAGATCCGGTTCCACGACGACGCCTGCGGCCCCTTGTCGCCGGTCCGGACATCGACGCGCACCAGGTTGAGCCGCCAGCGATCGCCGACCTGCGGCGGCAGCCGCACCGCCATCGCGTCGTCGCGGCCGCGCACGGCCGCCCACGGGATCGCCAGCTCGGCGTCCCAGCCCTGATCGGTGTCGCCCGGCGTCGCCGTGCCGCGCAGCCGCACCGCGGTCTGCATCCCCGAGTCCCACTTCTCGTCGCCCGGCGCCGCGCGCGTCGTCGCGTACCACTTGTCGAACGTCGCGTTGTTGGGGTTGACCTGCAGCTCGATGTAGCCGCGCTGGTTGCCGTCGGCGTCGATGAACAGCTCGAGGCAGTCCTGCTTCCACATCGGATCGTCGTGGTTCTTGTACTCGCTGACGATGTCGCTGTCGGTCACCGACACGAACGCGTACAGGTAGTCGTCGTCCCATAGCAGCTTGGCGATCGCCTTACCCACCGGGTCGCGGCTGCCCTCGGCGGTGACCAGCTCCGGCGAGGTCACCGCGGTCTGCCACGCCGGCTCGCTCCCCGCGCCGTCGATCGCGATCGGGCCGCTCGCCCGCGGGATGTAGATCGTCCCCGGCGGCGCCGGCGCGCGCGCCAGGTCGACGACGATCGACCGCGCGATCACCGCCCGGTCGACCGTGTTGGGGCCCGACGCCGCCATGCGATCGCCGGGGCCGTGCGCGCCGGTCGCGATCAGCCCGACGGTCAGGGTCGCGGTCGGCGACCGCCAGTCAGGCCGCAGCGTGAGGTCCTGGACGTCCTCGATGATCTCGCCGGCCTGCCAGGTCGCCGGCGGATGGCCGAGCGCCATGTCGGTCGCCGGCAGGTTCATGAAGTCCGCCGTGTTGGCCGCGCCGCGCAGCAGCGCGAACGGCGTCCAGCCCGGACCGACCGGCGCGATCACCCGCCAGTAGTGCGTGATCCGCACGGTCTGACCGGGCGCGGTCGCCGGCTTGTCGATGGTGTTGCCGGCGTAGATCAGCGCGCCGCCGCCGAGCACGACCTCGAGCTTGGACGCGTCGTCCGGCACCGCCTTGACCAGGTGCTGCGCGACGTACGCCGGATCGACCTTCTTGCCCTCGGGGCCGGGACCGCGATCGACGCAGCCCAGCGCGGCGACGACAACCAGAACCACGACTCGCATGGCGCGCACTGTAAACGACCGGCGCACCGACGGCGAGCTACCAGCTGAGCAGCGTGAGCCCGGCCGTCTTGCCGCGGCCGGTCGCCGCCGGGCGGATCCCGCTCGACGACGACGAGGAGTCGGTGGTCGCCAGCTCGTACACCACGTAGCCGCCGACCGCGACGACGGCCCAGAACCACCACTTCTTGTAGATCGCGCCCTCCTTCTTGGGCTCCTCGCCCGGCGCCGGCGGCGGCACCGAGGTCGGGGCGAGGTTGGGCGGCTGGTTGCCCGCGACCGGGCCCTGGCCGGGCTGGGCGCCGATCGGCGGCGCGGTCTCGGGGTGCGCGCCCGCGCGCTGGTCGCGGATGTCGTCGATGTTCATGCCGCTGACCCGGTCGAGCTGCGCGTCACCGGTCGCCTGGATCGCCTGCCCATGCCGCCTGCTCGTGTCCGCCGGCGGCGCGGCAGGGCCGACCATCGGGCCCGCCGAGGAGCCGACGGCCGGGCCGGTCGCGGGAGGCGCGACGTCGGGGCCGGGCGCGGCCGGGCCGAGCACCGGACCTTCGCTCCTGGGTGCGGGCGCTGCGGGCGCGGTCACCGACGGCAGCGGCGCCGGGGCGGCCTTCTTGCTCGCCGCCGACTTCAGCGCCGCGTCGAGCCGGGCGATGCTCGCCTCGATCTCCGCGCGCTTGTCGGTGCCCGGCTGCTTGTCGAGGAACGCGCGGTAGTACTGGATCGCCGGCTCGCCGTCGCCGAGCTTGTCGTAGCACAGCGCCAGGTTGTAGTTGTTGAGGTCGGCGGGGACCAGCTGCTGCGCCGCCGAGAACTCGCGGATCGCCGCGCGGTAGTCGCCGCCCTGGTAGAGCTTGGCGGCGGTCTGGTAGTGCGCGCGGGCATCGCCGCGCTCGTCGGCGCGGGCGTGCGTGGCAACGCCGAGCACCAGCAGGATCACGAGGGCTCTCAAGACGTGGAGTGACTGGCGCATGGCGGTTCCTCCTGAACAGTGTGGCTCAAGGTAGCTGCCACATTCGGTGATGTTCGACACCCTGAAACACTCCGCGCTCATTCGAGCCCGCAGTGCGACACGTCGTCGGAATGACTCGCACAATATTGCCGGACGCAGGCCTTGTTGTGCGGGTCCATGATGGTGGCGTTGCAGTTGACGCCGGGCGGTGGCGGCAGCGGATTGTTATGCCCGTGGTACGGGTCCGGCTGCGGCTGCGGCTGTGGCTGCGGGACGCGGCTCAGCGACACGGTGACCCGCGACCGGTTGGCGTCGACCGCGAGCTTCTGGTCCTTGTAGCCCCTGGCCTTGAGCACGTAGGCGTGCTTCTCGCCCTTGGCGAGGGCGAGCTCGGCCGAGCCACCGGCGCCGTCGATGACCTTGGCGCCGTTCTCGAACAGCTCGAAGGTGTCGACGTCGGTATTGCGCACCACGACCAGGACTTTGACCGCGTTGGTCGGCACGGCGTTGCCCGCGTCCGCCGGCGGCGGCGGCTCCGGCGCATCGGCCGGCGGCGGCGCGGCCGCGTCGATCGGCGGCGCGATCGGCGGCGCGTCCGGCATGGCCACGGTGCCCATGCCCTGGGCGGCGTCCTGCGGGGTCCCGGCGATCACCTGCTGCGAGCCGGTGCCCTGCCCCGACCCGCTCCCGCCGCTACCCCCACCACCGCCCTTGTGGACGACCATGAACACGGCGATGCCGCCGCCGACCAGCAGGATCGCGAGGATCGCGAAGACCAGGCCCGCGCTGCCCTTCTTTGCCAGGGGCACCGGCCCGGTGTTGCTGTACCCCGCGCTCGGCCCGACCGGCATGCCGCCGATCACCGGCACCGGCCCGCTGCCGTGCTGGTTGACCGGGATCGACGTCGACATGCCCGGCGTCATCACCGGCCCGGTCATCGGCGGCGGCGTGGGCTGGACGATGTGCGCCGAGCTCGCCGCGACCGGGAACGCCTCCATGTACGTCGACATGCCGGGCCCGACCATGCCGCGGTAGATCTGGATCAGCGCGTTGACCAGCTCGTCCATCGAGCCGATCCGCTGCGCCGGGTTCTTCTGCATGCAGCGGGTGATGAGCTCGGCGAGCCCCGGCGGCATGTGCCGCCCCGCCTTGGCCGCGCGCTGCGCGACCGGCTCGGGCTCCATCGTGATGTGCTGGGTCAGGATGCCCATGAACGAATCGCCCTGGAACGGCAGGCTGCCGGCGAAGCACTCGTACATGATGACGCCGACCGCGTAGATATCGGTGCGCGCATCGACCGCGTTGCCCAGCGCCTGCTCCGGCGCCATGTAGAACGGCGTGCCGAAGATCGTGCCGGTGCGGGTCAGGTGGTTCTGGCCGTCGTTGCCGGCGACCTTGGCGATGCCGAAGTCGAGGAGCTTGGGGATGTCCTCGCCGTTGGGCCCGATCGTGACGAAGATGTTCTCGGGCTTCATGTCGCGGTGCACGATGCCCTTGGCGTGCGCCGCGGCCAGGCCGTGGCCGGTCTGGATCAGGATGTTGAGCAGCCGGTCCATCGGCATCGGCTGCGTGATCATGTCGTTGAGCGCGGCTCCGTTGAGCAGCTCCATGCACATGTAGATCCGGCCGTCGACGAGCTGGCCGAAGTCTTCGATCGCGATGATGTTGCGGTGGCCGATCGACGACGACGACCGCGCTTCCTGGCGGAACCGGGTCACCGCCTCGGGGTTCGAGACGATCTCCTGGCGCAGCAGCTTGATCGCGAACTTCTTCTCGATGTGCACGTGCTCGGCCGCGTAGACCTCGCCCATGCCACCTTCGCCGAGCTTGCGCGTGATGCGATAGCGACCGTCGAGCACCTCGCCGACCAGCGAGGCTCCTTGCATCTCGGGGACCTGCCCCGGCGCCGTCGGCGCATCAGCACTCATGAGGCCGCGAATATAGCTCGGATGTCGCCGAACATCCTGGACTTTTCATGATGATCAGACCGATGCCGTAGCGTGCCTGCGACCTGTCATGGGCGCCAAGATCATCACCAAGACCGACCTGCAGATGGAGGACCGCATGCACGCGGTCTCCGACGACCCCGACCGCGCCGACACGCTGCAGAAAGCCCGCGCGTTCAAGCGCACCTGGCTCGAGCTGGCCGAGGCGCTGAGCCGCGCCAGCGACAAGCGGCTGTGGGAAAAATGGGGGTTCTCGGACTTCGATGCCTATTGCCGCAAGGAGCTGCATCTCAAGAGCTCCACCGTCGCCAAGCTGCTCGGCAGCTTCCGCTTCCTCGAGACCTCGGCGCCGCGCGTGATCGAGCGCGCGCGGACCGATCATTACGAGGCGCCGATCCCGAGCTTGCCGGTGGTCGAGTTCGTCCAGCGCGCGACCGAGGCCGGCTCGGCCGACGCCGAGACCATCAAGTCGATCCATCGGGTCGCGTTCGAAGAGGGCGCCGAGGCCCCGGTGCTGAACCGCCAGTTCGGCAAGCTCGCGTTTCCGCAGAGCGATCGCGACCGTAAGGACAAGCTGCGCGGCTCGATCGCGCAGACCGCCCGCCGGCTGTCGGCGCTGATCGCCGAGACCGGCGCGCCGATCGGAAAGCAGCTGGCGATCAAGGTCGAGGAGACGATCGGCGAGCTGCTCGAGGCGATCGAGAACTAGGCGACGATGTACGTGATCGCTTTGCCGAGCAGGTACACGGCGTAGAACATCAGCGCGATGCCGACGACGCGCGGGATCCACGCCGCCTTGTCGCCGAGCACGTGCTTGCCCTTGCGGGTCAGGTGCGCGACGAGGGTGAACCAGCCGAAGCTGCCGAGCATCACGCCGCCGGCGCAGAACAGGCCGTTGATATGGGTCGCCTCGGGGATCATCGTCCCCATGATCACGACCCAGGTGACGATCGCCGCCGGGTTGAGCACGATCAGCAGCAGGCCGGTCCGGTAGCCCTGCCACATCTCGCTGCGGGCGGATGGCGGGGCCGCCGGGACGTCGGTCTGCGCCGGGGTCACCGGCTGGCTGCGCGCGGTGAAGAACCCGTAGATCAACAGGACGATGCCGCTGACCGCGTACAGGATCGGCGGCACGCTCGGGTACATCTTGAGCCGCGGGGTCACGCCGAGCACGCCGAGCCCCGCGTACAGCCCGTCGGCGCACGCGCCGCCGAGGCCGACGGCGATCGCCCGGCGCAAGGTGTGGCGGTAGGCGGCGTCGATCACGGCCACGTTGACGGGACCGATCGGGATCCCCGTGCCCGCGCCGGCGGCGATGCCAATCAGGAGGAACTTCAGCACGGGAGCCCCCGTGCTATAGCAGCACCGTGGGCCCGGCTGCTAGCGAATCGTCGTCGACATCGTCCGTGACCTGGCTCGGCCATGCCACCGCGGTCGCGGACCTCGGATCCCAGCGCGTGATGTTCGACCCGCTGCTGCCATGGCGCGCCCGGCGCGCCGGCGCGGTCGACGCCGTGCTGGTCACTCACTCGCACGTCGATCATCTGAACCGATGGAGCCTCAAGGCGATCGACCGCGATTGTCACCTGGTCGTGCCCCTCGGCGCCAAGCATATCGTGTCCGACCTGGGGTATCGCCAGGTCAGCGAGCTGACCGCCGGCCAGGAGCTGCAGATCGGCGGCCTCGAGGTGACCGCGGTGCCTACCCGGCATGACTTCGGCCGCTGGCGCAAGGGCGGCACGCCCGAGGCCCTGGGCTACGTCGTGCGCGGCGGCGGCGTCACCCTGCACCACGCCGGCGACGTCGACTTCTCCGACCACGCGGTGTTCGACGACATCGGCAAGCGCCACGCGATCGACGCCGCGCTGCTGCCGATCGGCGGCATGCTGCCGGTCTGGTACTACCGCTGGCGCCGGCGCGTGATGGACGGCGGGATCCACATCGACCCCGACTGCGCGCTCGATATCTTCGAGCGGCTCGGCGCCAGGTCGCTGGTGCCGATCCACTGGGGCACCGTGCACCTGCCGTTCGGCCTGCCGGGCGCGCCGCGCAGCCGGCTGATCAAGATCGCCCAGGAGCGCGGCAAGACCGAGGCGGTCCGCGTGCTCGCCCACGGGGAGCGCCTGGGCTTGCGAGCGTAGTAGCGACATCGGGTCAGATCACGCCGTTGTGGCGCATGAACATCAGCGCGCCGACCACGCCGATCACCCCGATCACGACGCCCACGGCGTAGCCGAACCGCTGATCGCGGATCAGCGGATCCTGGCCGTCGGCGTTGCGGAGCCGGGCGAAGAACAGGATGTCGTGCGCGACCCAGATCGCCGAGACCACGCCGACCGAGGCCGTGAGGATCCAGTTGAACACGCCCGGCGAGACGATCTCGGCGGTCATGCGGCCACCGGCGCCGGCGGCACGGGATCGACCAGCATGCGCTTGGCGTCGTGCGCGACGATCAGCGCGAACGGCGCGACGATGCACCAGAAGAAGTACGTGACTTCCATGCCGCTGGTCGCGATGCCGATCAGGTAGCCGATGTACCCGACGATGCGCTCCATCGCGTACGACTTGTAATTGACGGTCCGGCCGGCGCGGCTGGCGTAGACGAAGCGCAGCACGGTGTTGAGGACGCCGAGGCCGATCACCGCGACCACGGGGACCATCGGCGCCCAGCCGTAGATCGCGCAGACGATCAACCCGAAGCCGTAGCAGATGCCGTCGGCGATCGCGTCGAACACCTCGCCGAACGCGCTCTTGCAGTGGAACAGCTTGGCGACCAGGCCGTCGAGCTTGTCGAACAGGCCGCAGATCACCAGGAACAGGGTCGCCCACTGGTGATAGCCGTGCGACACGGACCACCACAGCGGCGGCAGGGTCAAGAACCGCGACGCCGTCACCGCGTTCGCCGGGTTGAACGGCGACACCACGCGCGGCGCGGCGGCGGGCGCGCTCGGGCGCGGCGCGGCGGCCGAGACCACTACGAGGCTCCGTCGGGCGCGGCCGCCGGGCTGGCCTCCGCCGCGTCGCGCAGCCCGGGATCGACGAAGCGATAGCGGTTCCACGCGAACCGCACGCGCTGCAGCAGCGACACGTGGCTCATGATCGCGACCGCCCAGCAGCCGGCGAGCAGCGGCCGCGGGTCGTGGAGCAGCGCGGTGAACAGCACGCCGAAGCCGTAGTAGATCAGGAACTCGGCCGAGCCGAACAGGCCGACGACATCGACCGGGTGGCCGATCTTGCCCTTCTCGCGCCAGATATCCTGCTGGCTCTCGGCGTAGATCGACAGCTTGATGATCACGTTGGTGAGCGCGCCCGTGATGCCGAAGCCGAGCACGATCAGGATGTGCGGATAGTCATAACTCAGATTCAGACAGCCACCCGCATACATGATCCCGAGCACCCAGCGGTCGCACACGTCGTCCATCACCGCGCCGAAGGTCGAGCGCTGGTTGAAGTTGCGCGCCTTGTAGCCATCGATGTGATCGATGAGGCCGCGGACGATCAGCAGGGCGAGGCCCGGCCACCAGTAGCCGTAGAAGAACACCGCGCCACCGACGAGGCCGACCAGCGCGCCGAACATCGTCCAGGCGTTGGCGTGGAGCGGTAGCTTTGCCAGCGAAGACACGATCGGGAGCAGGACCCGGTCGACGTGCTTGCGAATCGCAAAGAGGTTCATGGGGCGCCGGAACTTTAGTCGATGTTGAGGCCGTGCGCCTCAAGGTACCTACGATGTACGAGCGATCAGCTGCCGCGGACGGTGCGTAATGTGTTGCGCAGGGCCGCGCAGAACTGGTCCAGCTGCTGCGCGGTGATCGTCAACGGCGGCTGCAGCCGCAAGACATTCCCGTACATCCCCGAGATCGTGATCAGCATTCCTTGATCGTGCAGGTGATCCTTCACCTGGCTCATCTCGGCCTTGCCCAGCACCTCGCGCGACTCGCGGTTCCTGACCAGCTCGATGCCGCCGAGCAGGCCGGTGAACCGGACATCGCCGATCCACGGATCCTCGAGCGCCCACGCCGCCTCGGTGAAGTAGCGGCCCATCTTGGCCGCGTTGTCGATCAGGCCCTCTTCGAAGATCGCGTTGATCATCGCCAGGCCGCCGGCCGCCGACACCGCGTTGCCGCCGTTGGTCGGTGTGGTCGCACCGAAGAACTGGCGCGCGACCGCATCGGACGCCGCGGTCAGGCCGAGCGAGCCGACCCCGCCCGACAGGCCCTTGCCGCCGGTGATGATCTCCGGCTCGAGGCCGTAATGGTCGATCGCGAACATCTTGCCGGTCCGGCCCATGCCGGTCTGGATCTCGTCGGCGATCAGCAGGATGCCGCGCTGCTTGCGCAGCTGATCGAGCCGGTCCCACCACTTCTGCGGCGGCGCGAGCCCGCCGACCGCCTGGATCGGCTCGGCGATCAGCGCCGCGGTCTGCGGGTGCGCGTCGAAGATCGCGTCGACGCCGTCGAGGCACTCGGTCTTGCACTGCGCGTGCGGACCGAACTTGCAGCGATAGCAATACGCCGTCGGGATCGCGTAGTTCTCGGTGCCGAGCGGCTTGCCCGCCGAGTGCCGGTACTTCTCGTTGGCGGTGACCTCGAGCGAGCCCAGGGTCAGGCCGTGGTAGCCGTTCTCGAGGTACGCGACCTCGGGCCGCTCGCGGTACTGGCGCGCCATCTTGAGCGCGACCTCGTTGGCCTCGGAGCCACCGGTCGAGAAGAACGCCTTGTCGATCGACTTGGGCGCGAGCGTGATCAGCTTCTCGGCGAGCCGGATCGCCGGGATCGTTCCGTGCTTGCCCGAGACCTGCAGCACCTGGGAGAGCTGCTTGGTCGCGGCCTCGATGATCTTCGGGTGGCAGTGGCCGGCGTTGTTGACGAAGTAGCCGGCGGTCAGATCGAGGTAGTCCTTGCCGTGGATATCGGTGACGACGCAACCGCTCGCCTTGGCGATGATCACGGGCTCGCCCTTGGGATGCGTCCACGGACGCATCACGTACTTCTCGTCGGCAGCTTCGATCGCGTCGGCGTCGGGGTTCGTCTCGCCCATGATTCTCCTCAGAGATGGCTTCGGTACCGCACTGCGCAAATCCAAGTCAAGTTGTGGGATTCTCGACGCCCGCGCCGCTCGCCCCGGCGGTGAATTCTCGACGCTCGCGGTCCCAGACGCGGACGTGGTCCGAGACCACCTGGCCGTGCGCCAGCTCGTAGATCCGATAGCGCGCGGTGCGCTCCGGCTTGTTGTGAAAGTACGTGCCCGACGCGACGCCGCGCACCGGAACCGGTCCGTCGGGGCCGGGCAGCGCCTCGACCATGTCGCGGTGCTCGTGGCCGTGCACGATCAGGTTCGCGCCGGCCTCGGCGATCACCCGCGCGAACGCGTCGTGGTCGCGCAGCCCGCGGATCTTGCTCTCGGCGCGCGCGCCCGCCGGCGGGTGGTGAATAGCTACCACCCGGACCTTGCCCGCCAGCCGCGGATCGAGCAGCGCGCGCTCGAGCCGCGCGAGCTGGCCGTGGCCGACCCGGCCGTACGCGGTGAACCACGGCGTCTGCCGGCTGGTCGACGTGCCGATCAGCGCCAGCTCGCCGCGGACGCGGACGATCGGCCAGTGCAGATCGTCGTCGGGGTCGTCCGGATCGGCGTCCGAGGGCTGCCACGCCCAGCCGTCGTCGGCCGCGGCGAACGGCGCGAACAGCTCGGCGAACAGGCCGACGCCCTCGGTGACGTACGCGTCGTGGTTGCCGGGGATCACGGTCACGCCGGTCGGGCCCTGCGCCAGCTGGTCGAACTTGCCGCGGGCGAACGCGAACTCCTGGCGCAGCGCCAGGTTGGTGACATCGCCGGTGCACAGCACGTGCTCGACGCCGAGCGCGTTGAGATCGGCGATCATGTCGTCGAACGCCTCGACGTGATAGTGCCGGCTGCGGTTCGACAGGAGGTTCATCGCGCCGATCCAGCGCTTGTTGGCGAGATCGAGCCAGCGCGCCCCGTCGTGCGATAGCAGATGGAGGTCGGAGCAATGGGCCAGCCGCATCCGGGGATTGGTAGCACGGCGAGGGTGACCCGGGGCCGCCGCGGCCATCAACCCATCATCCCATCGGGGTGAGCCCCGCGTCGGCGATCGTCTGCTGCAGCGACGCGCGCAGCTGCTTGGCGGTCACCGGCTTCTCGAGCTGGGCCGCGCCGATGTGGTCCAGGCGATCGCGGGTCTGCAGCGTGAACGCGCCGCCCGACAGGAAGATCAGCCGCCGCGCCTGCCCCGGGTCAACGGTCTGCAGATGATCGTACAGCTCGAGGCCGGTCATGTTCGGCATCATCACGTCGCTGACGATCGCGTCGAACCGCGTGCCGCGCGCGATGTGATCGAGCGCGTCCTGGCCGCACAGCGCGATGGTCAGATCGTAGTCGCGGCGCAGCAGCCGCTCCATCGTCTGCGCGACCATCAGCTCGTCGTCGACCAGCAGCACGCGCGGCCGGCGCGCGGCGACGATCGGCGCGCTCGGCTCCGGCGCGACCGCGACGACCACCGGCAACTCCGGCGCCGGCGGCAGCACGATCCGCACCACCGTGCCCGTGCCGCTCGCCGCGCTCTCCAGCGAGATCTGGCCGCCGAGCCCGCTGATGATCCCGTGGCAGATCGACAGCCCGAGCCCGGTGCCCTCGCCGACGTCCTTGGTCGTGAAGAACGGATCGAACACCCGGGCCTGGACCTCGGGCGCGATGCCGCAGCCGGTGTCCTCGATCTCGATCACCGCGCGCTGGTTCGCGTCGGTCCGGGTCCGCACCGTGATCCGGTTGTCGGCGGTGTGGCCCTCGGGGATCGCGTGCGCGGCGTTGACCAGCAGGTTGATGAACACCTGGGTCAGCCGGCCGTCGTCGGCGACCACCATCGGCGCGGGCCCCAGCTCGCGGACCAGGACCGCGCGGTGGCGCAGCTCGTTGCTGGTCATCCGGATCGCGGCCTCGAGCACGCCGTCGAGCGCTAGCGGCTTGCGCTGCTCGTCCTCGGACCGGCTGAACGAGCGCAGGCCGAGCACGATCCGCCGCACCCGCTCGGCGCCGTCGCGCGCGTCCTCGATCGCGGCCCGGAGCTCGCGGCGCTGGCCGGCGGTCGGCCGCTCGGTCGCCGCCAGGGTCTCCGCCATCGCCTCGAGGTTGCCGGTGACGTAGGCCAGCGGGTTATTGATCTCGTGCGCGATGCCGGCGGCGAGCGTGCCCAGGCTCGCCATCCGATCGGTGACCAGCAGCTTGGCGCGCATCCGCTTGCGCTCGGTGACGTCGCGCGCCGCCGCGATCACGGTGCGCCGGCCGGCGAGTACGATCAGCAGGCCCCACACCTCGCAGCTGCGCCAGCTGCCGTCGGCGCCTCGGAACCGCATCTCGATGACCTCGGACGGGTGCTGCGGCGGCATGGTGCGCACCGTGGCGAACAGCGCCATGACCACCGGCCGATCCTCCGGATGCAGGTGGCCGAGCAGACCGGCGCGCGGCATCGGCGCCGCGTCGTCGGCCAGCTCGAGGAAGTGCCGGCCGGCACGGTTGAGGTACACGCTGTGATCGTCGCGGTGGACCGAGATCAGTTCCGGCATCTGGTCGATCACCGCGCGGAACGCGGCCTCGGATTGCGCGTGCAGCTGGCGGGTGCGTTGGCCCAGGACGCGGCGCTGGCGCCAGGTGAAGCCGGCGGCGATCACGCACAGCCCGAGCCCGGCCAGCGCGGCGGGGAACCACGGCCGCTGCCACCAGGCCGCGCGGACCTCGAACGCCAGCGTGGTGGTCGGCCCCCACGCGCCGGTGTCGATCCGGGCGCGGACCTCGAGCTGGTAGCTGTCCGGCAACAGCGACGGGTACTGGACCTGGCGCTGGTGGTGGGTCGAGGTCCACTCGGTCTCGAGCGGCGACAGCCGGGTCTGGAGCTCGACGCGCTCCGGATCGACCAGGCTCGACGCCGCGAGCTCGAGGCGCAGCGCGTTGCGGTCGTGCGAGGTCTCGAGGCCCGCGGCGGGCAGCGCGACGTCGCCGAGCCGGCCGCCGAGCACCAGGACGCGCGGCGGCGGCGGCGGGCCGGCGTAGCGCTGCGCCGCCAGGTGCGACGCGCCGCCGCTCGCGCCCATCCAGATCGAGCCGTCGGCGTCGGCGAGGAACGCGCGCGCCGAGGAGTCGTTGCCGGCCAGGCCGTCGCGCTCGTCGAAGTGCTCGAGCCGCGGCCGGTCGCCGGGCGCCGCGCGGTCGACGTCGACGCCATCGCCGGTGCCGATCCACAGCCGGCGCCAGCGGTCCTCGCCGAGGAAGTAGACGACGTTGGACGCGAGCCCGGCGTCCTCGTCGAGGTGCTGCAGCGCCGAGATCCGGCCGGCGGCGTAGCGGAAGCAGGTGACGCCGAGGCCATCGTGGTAGGCGGTGCAGATCCGGCCATCGGCGCGCGCGACGAGGTACCTGATGTCGGAGCTGCGGAGTCCGGCGGCGGCGCCGAACCGGTGCCACGCGCCGTGATCGAGCACGACCACGCCCTC
>DASWOO010000308.1:0-3667 GCA_036404335.1 Kofleriaceae bacterium | reverse complement strand
GCGTCGGGCCGAGCCGCCGCGATCGCGCACGCCAGGTTGCCGGTGCCGCAGCACACGTCGACGAACCGCGCCCCCGCGCGCTCGATCGCCGTCCGCGCCGCCAGCTCGGTCTCGGGCCGGGGCACCAGCGCGTCGGGGCCGGTCTCGATCGCCAGCCCGCAGAACTCGACCAGGCTCATGCCAGCCCGGTCTTCTGGATCTTGCCGGTCGCGCCCTTGGCCAGCTCGGCGACGATCTCGACGTGCTTGGGCACCATGAAGCTCTCGAGCCGCGCCGCGCAGCGCTGCTGGATCGCGCGGGCGTCGAGCTCGACCCCGGGGTGCAGCACGACGAACGCCTTGACCGCCTGACCGAGGATCTCGTCGGGCACGCCGATCACCGCGCACTCGCGGACGCCCGGGATGTCGACGATCGCGGCCTCGACCTCCTTGGGCGCGACCTTCTCGCCGCGCGACTTGATGATGTCGTCCATCCGGCCGACGAAGTACAGGTAGCCCTCGTCGTCGAGCCGGCACAGATCGCCGGTGTACAGCACCAGCTCGCCGGGCAGCGGGCCGGGCCGCAGCTTGCGCGCGGTCTCCTCGGGCTTCTCCCAGTAGCCGCGCATCACCGTCGCGCCGCGGATCACCAGCTGGCCGACCTGGTTGGGGCCGAGCCGGTGGTCGTGCTCGTCGACCAGCCACAGCTCGGTGTTGGGGATCGCGACGCCGACGCTCTCCGGCTTGCGGTCGATGTCCTCCGGCGGCAGGTACGTGCAGCGCTTGCACTCGGTCAGGCCGTACATCGAGTAGACGCGGGCCTGCGGGAATAGCTGGCGCAGCATCGTGATGTGCTTGACCGGCAGCGCCGCGGCGGTGTTGGTGACGTAGCGGATCGCCGAGAAGTCGTACTGCTCGAGCGTCGACATCCCGGCCATCACCGCGAAGATCGTCGGCACGCCGGGGAAGCCGGTGACCTTCTCGGCGACGACCTTCTTCAGCACCTGGGCCGGGAACGCGAACGACCGCTCGAGGATCAGGGTCGCGCCGCGGCCGAACGCCATGATCATCTGGTACAGGCCGTAGTCGAACGCCAGCGGCAGCACGCCGAGGATGATCTCGTCCTCGGCGATCCGCAGGTACGCGCTGATCGACGCGCAGGCGGTCAGCATGTTGCGGTGGGTGAGCATCACGCCCTTGGCCTCACCGGTGGAGCCCGAGGTGTAGATGATCGACGCCAGGTCGATGTCGACGCCGCGCCGCGGCGGCAGCTCGCCGGCCTCGACCGCCGCGGCCCACGCCTGGACCTCGGGCAGCTCGGCGAGCTGGTCCTGCGCGCGCGCGTCGATCGCCCCCGAGACGATCACGGCCTCGACGTGCTTGGCCTGCTTGACCGCGGGCGCGAACACGTGGACGAGGTGGGTGTCGCTGATCAACACGCGGGCGCGGCAGTCGTTGAGCAGGTAGGCGAGCTTGTCGGCCTTGGTCAGCGGGTTGACGATCGACACCACGGCGTTGGCGGCGAGCACCGCCCAGAACGACACGACGGTGGCGACGGTGTTGTCGCCGAACACGACGACGCGATCGCCGCGGGTAACGCCGCGCGCGACCAGGGTCGCCGCCAGCGCCGCGATCCGCGCGCGCAGCTCGCGGTACGTGATGCGGTCGTCCCCGCACACCAGCGCGACTTTGTCGGGCGTCCGGGCGGCGGACGCGAGCACGAGATCGTGGAGCTGCGGGATGGCGGTGGTCATGTTCGCTCGAGGTCGGTGGTGGGCGTGATCGAGGGCAGGGCGGCGCGCGGATCGGCGGCGATCAGCTCGCGGTGGAGCAGCTGGGTCGACAGCACGCCGACCAGCGCCATGTTGTCGGCGTTGGACAGCTGGGCGGCGCCGCTCGCGCGGCACTTGTGCCACAGCTGGGTGACGGCGCCCGGGTCGAAGATCCCGGCGTCGGCGACCGCCGCGGGCGCGAGCACGTCGTCGATCCACGGCGCGGCGCCGGCCGAGACGGTGCCGGCGCCGGAAATAAACGCGAGCGCGTCGGGCGCGCGGTACGGCTGCTTGGGGCGCCGGGTGATCGACGGCGGCACCAGGTCATCGGCGACGCGCTTGAGCACGTGCTTCTCGTCGAGCACGTGCAGCTTGTAGTCGGCGGGCAGCGAGCTGGCGAGCGCGACCACGTCGATGTCGAGGAACGGGAACCGGCCCTCGACCGAGCTGGCCATCGCCACGCGATCGCCCTGCGCCGCGAGCAGGTAGCCCGACAGGAGGGTGCGGATCTCGAGGTACTGATCGCGCGCGAGCGGCTCCCAGCCGGCGAACGCGGCGGGCAGCTGGCCGACGAGCTGAGCGACCGAGTCGCCGACCTGGCCGCGGGTGTCGGCGGTGAACAGCCGGTGCAGCGCGATCGCCGAGCGCCAGCGCGGCATGTGGGCGAACTCGGGGGCGCTCGCGCGATCGAGGTCGCGGCC
Organism: Kofleriaceae bacterium; assembly: GCA_036404335.1. GTDB lineage: Bacteria > Myxococcota_A > Polyangia > Haliangiales > Haliangiaceae > JABFXX01. The sequence goes on along the minus strand of DASWOO010000308.1, from coordinate 1,216 downwards.
GAAGAACTCGCGGGCCATCGCCCGGGCACGGGTCGGCGAGCGCTGCAGGTACGGGTAGAGCTTCTCGAGCAGCCGCGGCCGCAGGGTCGATTTGGGCTCGCGCGCCCAGAACCGGCGGACCCGGGCCTCGCGGAAGATGTCGTAGCCGGCGAGCACCTCGTCGGCGCCCTCGCCGGTGAGCACGACCTTGATGCCGAGCTCGTGGACCCGGCGGGCCAGGAGCAACAGCGGCGTCGGCGCGGTCCGCAGGATCGGCCGCTCGACGTGGCGGATCGTCTCGGGGAACGCCGCGGCGATGTCGTCGCGGGTCACCATCACCTCGTCATGCTCGCTGCCGAGCCGGGCGACCATCTCGCGCTGGTACGGGGTCTCGTCGTACTCGGCGTCGGCGAACCGCAGCGAGAACGTGCGGAGCCGGCCGTCGCGCGCGCGGTGGGCGAGGGCGGCGACGACCGAGCTGTCGAGCCCGCCCGACAGGTAGCTGCCGACCGGGACGTCCGAGCGGAGCAGGCGCAGCGCGGTCGCGCGCTCGAGCGCCTCGCGCAGGGCGATCCGGGCGTCGGCGAGGCTGCCGCGGAACGCGCCCTCGGTCCCCGTCGGGTACGACTGGTCCCAGTAGCGGTGCTCGCGCATCCCCGACGGCGCATAGATCCGGGCGGTGCCCGGCGGCAGCTCCTCGATCCCGGCGAACACCGTGCGCGGCGCCAGCGGCGTCCAGAACGTGAAGGTCTCGCCGATCCCGGTGCGGTCGAGCGCGCGCGGCATCGCGGGCGCGCCGGCGAAGATCGCCTTGACCTCGCTGGCGAACCATACCCGGCCGGCGTGCTCGGCGAGGTACAGCGGCCGGACCCCGAGCCGGTCGCGCGCCACCACCAGCGTGCGCTCGACGCGGTCCCAGATCGCGAACGCGAACTGGCCATTGAACCGGGCCAGGCACGGCAGGCCCCACGCCCGCCACGCGACCAGCACGACCTCGGTGTCACACTGGGTGCGGAACGTGTGGCCCAGCGCGATCAGCTCGGCGCGGAGCTCGACGTAGTTGAAGACCTCGCCGTTGTAGCTGATGACGTAGCGCTCGTCGGCGTCGAACATCGGCTGGTGGCCGGCCGCCAGGTCGATGATCGATAGCCGGGCGTGGGCCAGGCCGCACTGGCGATCGCGGTAGAGGCCCTGGGCATCGGGGCCGCGGTGGTGCAGCGCCGCGGCCATCGCGATC
>DASWOO010000307.1:0-12075 GCA_036404335.1 Kofleriaceae bacterium | reverse complement strand
CGGCCACCGCGTGTAGCGGCCGCTTGCCGAACCGCTCGAGCGACTGCGCGACCTGGTACTGCTCCTCGGCGAGGTGGATGTGCCACGGCTCGCCGGCGTCGCGCGCGCAGCCGGCGCAGGCCTCGATCATCGCCGGGCTTGCGCCGTGCTGGCTGTGCGGCGCGGGCTGCACCGAGGTCAGGTAGCGCGCGCGGTCGGTGTACGTGCGGTGCAGCGCCTCGAAGTGCGCGACCGCCTGCGGGATCGTCTCGCGGTACGCCGCCGGCGCGCCGTCCCAGTCGTAGAAGCAGCGGGCGAGCACGATGCGGATGCCGAGCCGCTTCGCCGCGTCGATGACCGCCGACGCGTGCTCGTTGCCCTGGCGGTTGATGTAGAAGAAGTCGCAGACGGTGGTCACGCCGTGCAGCAGCATCTCGCCGAACGCGAACAGCGCGCCGGTCGCCAGGTCCTCGGCGCCGAGCCGCGGCGAGTAGCGATACAGCGCCTGATCGCGCCACGCCAGGAACGGCAGGTCGTCGCCGATGCCGCGCAGCAGCGACTGGAAGCTGTGGTTGTGGGTGTTGACGGTGCCCGGGACCAGCGCGCGCCCGGCCCAGTCGATGCGGCGCGCGTGGGCGGCGCGGGGATCGCCGGCGATCGCGGCCGGATCGCCGACGGCGACGATCGCGCCGTCGACCGCGAGCACCGAGGTCGGGCCGCGGGCCGGCGTGCGGTCGGCGCCGAGCAACGCCCGGTCGGCGGTGATCACGACGGTGTCGGGCATGAGGCGCGCGACTATACCGCGTCCGAGATCGACGCGAGCCGATCGCCCCCCGCGTGATAACTTGCCCGCCGTCATGGACGAGCTGATCTCAGAGCTGCAAGCCGGGCGGCTCGATCCGATGTACGTGTTCCATTCCGAGCACCCGATCCTGATCGAGCGGACGCTGACCGCGCTGCGCGACGTGGTCGTACCGCCCGCCGCGCGCGGCTTCAACTACGACCTCGTCGAGGGCAAGCCGAGCGGGCCGCGGATCGTCGCGCTCGCCCAGACCCTGCCGATGATGGCGCAGCGCCGGCTGATCTACGTCCGCGACCTGGCCGGGATGCCGCCCGACGACGCCGACGTCCTCCTGGGCTACCTGGCCAAGCCCAACCCGTCGACGGTGATCGCCGCGGTGGTCAGCAAGCTCGACAAGCGGATCAAGCTGTACGCGCAGCTGTCGAAGAAGGGCTACCTGCACGTGCTCGAGGCGCCGCGCCAGCTCGCGCCGTGGGTCAAGGCCGAGGCCAAGCAGCAGGGCGTGCGGATCGCGAGCGCCGCGGTGACCCGGCTGATCGACGCGGTCGGCGGCGACCTGTCGCGGCTGGCGCTGACCCTGGGCCAGCTCGGGCTGTTCGCCGGCGACCGCGAGGTCGGCACCGACGACGTCGACGAGCTGGTCGCCGACACCCGCGAGCGCACCGTGTTCGAGCTGACCGACGCGATCGGCGCGGCGGATCGCGGCCGGGCGCTGGCGGCGGTCGCGGCCCTGGTCGATCAGCGCGAGAGCGCGGTCGGCGTGATCATCATGCTCGCGCGCCACGTCCGCCAGATGTCGCTGGTGTTCAGCCTGCGCGACCAGGGCCTGCCGCGGCCCAGCTGGGCCCAGGCGCTGGGCGTGCCGCCGTTCGTCGTCGACAAGCTGATCAGCCAAGCCCGGCTGTACTCGCCGGCCAAGCTCGCGGTCGCCACCCAGCAGCTGGCGAACGCCGACCGCGCGCTCAAGGGCGACGTCACGCTGACCTCGACGATCTCGGCCGGCTCGCCCGGCGGCGTGTTCACCGGCCCGCAGATCAAGGCGCTGGGCAAGGACCTGGCCGAGCGCATCCTGCTCGAGCACGTGGTCGACTCGATCGTCCAGCTCGCGGGCTAGGCGCGACTCAGTCGTCGATCTCGATGTCGACCCGGTCCATCGCGTTGACCGTCATCGACGCGCTCGACTCGGGCGACGGCGACGGGCGCGACGGGGGCGCGGCCGGGCGGCCGATGTTGATCGCCGGCGAGGTCTCCTCGGCGGTGATGCCCATGTCCTCGAACGGCCGGCGGTACTCGGCGGGCAGCCGCGCGAACTGCTGGGCCAGGGTCGCGCGCGGCACGAACAGCTCCTCGCGGCGGCCGTCGCCGATGTCGCGCTTCATCACCAGCTCGCCCGAGGCCCGGCTCTTCTCGCGGAGCTGGCGAGCGAGCGGCGTGAGCTGGGCGAGCAGCTCGAGCGGCACGACCCGCGGCTCCTCGAGGTCCATCATCGTCGCGGTGCCGAGCGACAGGTCGACCAGGGTCCGGCGGTTGATCAGGTCCTTGAGCGCGGCGTAGCCCCGCTCGGCGAGCTGGCGGATCGGCGGCACGTCGTCGCCGTCGAGCGGGTTGGGCTCGCCATCGGTGTCGCCGGCCGCGGTGATCGAGACCCAGCTCGCGCCGACCTCGGTGACCGCGAACCGAAGGCCCAGCGACGACTTGTTCGGGTTCTCCTTGAGCGTGATCACCGACTCGTGGACGTTGCGCTCGTACGCCACGACCACGTACTTGCCCAGGTCGATCGGCGCGGGCTTGGCCTTGCCGAACACGCCCTTCTTCATCATGTGGACGACCACGCCCTCGGCGAGCTGCTCGACCCGGATCGGCGTGCGGTACGGATCGGGCGCCAGCGTGAAGCTCGCCGCGATCCGGCCGGCGGTCGCGACCGCGTTGGCCGACGGCTCCAGGCCGCGGACGTCCCACGACATGATCCACTTGGCGTTGGGCAGCTGGCGCTCCTCGAAGAACGGCTTGAGCGCCCGCAGCACCGCGTCCGACGAGGTCTTGGGCGCCGCGGCGGCCTCGGTCTGGGCGACCCGGCCCTCGACCTGGCGGCGGGCCTCGACGATCGCGGTCTTGATCCCGCCGGCGATCTTCTGCGCCACCTGGTTGGTCAGGCCCGGCTTCTTGCCGTCCATCGGCAGGTATGGCGTCAGCGCGCCGACCGCGGTGGCCTCGAGGTCGCCGAGCCGGCCGTACTCCTTGTCCGCCTCGCGGCGGACCTCCTTGGCGCGCTCGCGGCGGTTATCGAGCTCGGCCAACGGGACGAACGCGTTGGTACACGTCTCCACCGCCGACGTCAGGGTCTCGATGAAGTTCTCATCGAGTGGAAAGGGCGTTCCATCCCCAAAGCGGTACATCGCGTCAGCATACCACTCGCCCGTTCCAGGCCGAAGTTGCTGCCGGCGGGTCTCAGTAATTGCCCGTGATGCCTAACTGCAAGATCACGGCGTCGATCAGGCTGTTGCCGTAGATGAACTGCTTGTCGATGCCCATCGGGTTGTCGGCGAGGCTGTCGGCGTTGAGCACGTCGAGCATCAGGACGTCGGCCTTGACGTTGACCTGGAGCTTGTCGAACAGGCCCCAGACCGGGCGGTCGCCGCCGACGGTGATCAGGGTCAGCTTGCCGCCGAACATCGCGTTGCGGACCGGCGACAGCTCGCGGTCACCGGTGAAGAACTCGCCGGCGGTCGACTCGGTCTCGTAGAAGAACGCGTCCTTGAAGAAGTTGGCGGCGGTCTGCTGGTAGCCGCGGACGTGTAGCCGGAGCAGGAGGCTCGTGCCGATGTACTGCGAGTAGGCCAGCTCCACGTCGCCGGCGGTCACGCCCCAGGTGTCGTTATAGAACCGGGCATCGAAGTGCACGGCCGCGTGCAGCTTGGGCAGGAACCGGTTGAGCCGCGCCGAGAGCGACCAGCGATCGCGGGTGTTCGGGATGTGCTCCTGCGGCGAGTTCTGGCCGATCCGGACCCGGCGATAGGGGTTGGACTGGAAGCCCTCGAGCACCTGGCCGTACGCCGCGAGCTGTAGATTCATCAGCGGCGTCAGGTTCTGGGTGATCGTGACCTGCGCGGTGTCGATCGAAAGATCGCGCCACAGGGTCATGCCCGGGCGATCCTTGGTCAGGATCACCGCCTTCTTGATGCACGGGTCGGCGCCGGTCAGGGCCTTGGCCTCCTGCGGCGTGGCCATGCCGTTGTCCTTGTCACACGTCGCGTCCCAGCCGTGGCTGTAGGCGAGGGCGACCGAGGTGTTGCGGCCGGGCAGGTCGATCGAAGCGGTGCCGCCGATCGAGCGCGACACGTAATCGCGCTCGGTGCCGAGCGAGCCGGTCAGCTGCAGGCTCGAGCGCTTGCCGTGCAGGCCCAGGCCGAGCGAGCCCTCCTGGCGCAGGTCGGAGAACTTGGTCGCCGAGGTGACCGCGTCGACCTGGTAGATCGACGACGTCGCGCCCGACACCGCGTCGGCGGCGTAGCTGGCGTCGAGCGAGACGAACCGGCCGAGGTCGACGCCGACGTCGGCCTGCGGGTGGACCACGGTCAGGCCGCCCTTGCCGCCGTCGCGCTTCTCGGCGAACAGCGAGGTCGAGGCCTCAACGCGGTCGTCGGCGCGGGCGACGCCGGCCCCGATGGCCAGCGTCACGAGCGCGATGAAAGAAGATCGCGCGACGCGACGCGCGGAGGGGTGACTGCCGCGGCCCCGCCGCGGCAGAGGGGGCGGGAAGGCCCCCCCTGTGATCAATTGCAGCCGCATCCGCCTCCTCCCGCGCCATGGCCGCCCGCCGCGCCTTCGCGGTTGGTGCGGATATGGTCGTCGGACGACGCCTCGTGCGGGTCGTCGTCGAACACCATCACCTGATCGGCGAGGAACTCCTTCTCCGCCGCGCGCACGGCGTGGCGGCCGCAGCCCGCGGAGGCCGCAACAGCGAGGAGCATGATGAGTGCGCGCATGGATGAGCTTGCCTCTAGAAGAAGATCGCCAGGCCGCCGGAGTACTCCTGGCCATTGTTGGCGTGGTTCTGGTTGAACAGCGACCAGTTGCGGACGTCGAGCCGCACCGTGATCTGCTTCTTGAACGTGATCTCGAGGCCGCCGCCGGCGCTGAGCGCCATCAGGGTCTCCTTCGGGTCCACGAAGTTATCCGCCTTGGGCCGGATGTGCGCCGCGCCGAGGCTGACCCCGGCGTACGGCCCGATCACCGCGCCCGGCACCAGCCGCAGCACGAAGCCCAGGCCGCCGAGGAAGACGTCCTTGTCCGACCGCGGCGACAGCCCGGCGAAGCCCTCGAGCGCCCAGTACGGATCGATGATCCACGACGGGCGCAGCAGGTACATGCCCTCCTTGTCGAGGACGCCGGCCGAGAACGACAGCCCGGCGCTGGCGTTGACCACCGGCGACGGGCCGAGCAACGTGTCCTTGATCGCCGCGCCCATCCGCGAGAACACCCCGGCATCGGTGTCGGGGCCGACCTCGAACGGGAACACCAGGTCGCCGAGGATCCAGCCGCTGGTGCCGTCGTCGAGCTCGACCTTGAACCAGTAGTCGCGCGTGCCGCGCTCGATCACCTGGAACACCTGGCCGCGCTCGGCGAAGTAGATCTCGCGGTACGCCGCGCCCGGCCCCGAGTGGACCGGCGCGCGCTGCGCGATCACCCGCAGGTAGGCCTCGGCGTGCGCGACGCCGCCCGCGACCGCGATCGCAAACGCCGCGACGCCGAGGGAGACCAGGCCGCGCTGCTTCACTTGAACCAATCGAGGAAGATGACGACGGCGGGATCGCTCTCGCTGGCGAACACGTCGCCGCCGCCGTGCGGGTCGGTGCCGGCGAGCGGCTTGGTCAGCAGCTGGCTGGCCTCGGGCATGCCGCAGTTCAGGTAGATCTGGGTCCGGCGATAGAACGCCGCATAGTCGACGGGGCCGGGGAAGTCGAGGCCGTTGCCGCCGTTGACGTGGCAGCTGTTCTGCGCGCACGAGCTCGTCGAGTTCATGATGTACTTCGGCCAGATCTGATCCTGGAAGTACGGCAGCCCGCCGGTCGGATTGCACAGGCCAATCTCGGTCGGGGTATCGCCGAGATCGACCTCGGGGCACCCCGCCAGGGTACCCATGCACACGACGGCGCTCACGGCGAGCAGCCCCGCAGCGGTCGGTGACCGGTGGTGTCCCATCCGCGCAAACGATACACCCGAATTGGAACTCGCCGCCACGGCCGGGGACCTCGGTTGGTGTAACCTCGGTCGCAGTGTCGACTGGAACGTCCCGTCCGCCGGGCCGGCCCGTGACGTCACCCATGGCCGGTGCGACGGCCGTGCGGGCGTCGCCGCCGCCGATCCCGAGCATGCGCGGCGTCGTCCGGCTCGAGACCCAGCCCGAGCCGCCCCGGATGACCCGGAGCCCGCTGGTCGGGCGCGACCATCATCTGGAGACGCTGTCGGATGTGGTCGCACGCGCGATCGACTTCCAGGCGCCGCAGCTGGTGACGGTGGTCGGCAACCAGGGCACGGGCAAGACCCGGCTGATCCAGGAGCTCGAGCCGCTGCTCGCGCAGCGCCACGGCGGCGACCGGCCGTGCCGGGTCTATCACGGCCACGCGGAGCGCGACACCGGCGGCGAGCCGGTGCGGCACGCGGCGCTCGCCGCGCTGCTGCGCCACCGGTTCGAGCTGCTGCCGATGCCCGACGAGACCTCGCGGCTGCGGTTCGCGCACGAGGTCCGCACGGTGATGGGCTCGGATCACGTCGCCGAGATGCTGCACTTCGTCGGCGGCTTCATCGGCATCGACTATCCGCCGACGCCGTTCCTCAAGGCGGTCGCGGAAAACCCCAAGCAGCACGCCGAGATCGCGCGGATCGCGCTGCGCCGGTTCCTCGAGCTCGACGCCGCGCAGTCGCCGCTGGTGCTGGTCCTCGACGACATGCAGTGGGCCGACCGCGACACGCTCGGCCTGGTCAGCGAGATCGTCTCGGGGCTGGGCGGCTCGCCCGTCGTGGTCCTGACCGCGGCGCGGCCCGACATGCTGGTCCACGCGGCGGGCTGGGGCGAGGGCGCGGTCGATCACGAGCGGATCGACCTGCGCAACCTCGAGCCCGACGACGCCGAGCAGATGTTCCGAAATCTGCTGTCGCGGGTCCGCGACATCCCCGAGGAGACCGCGCAGAGCGCGGTCGAGATGACCGGCGGCAACCCGGCGTTCCTCGAGCACCTGGTCCGGCTGTTCTTCGAGAACGGCACGATCGATACCCGCGGCCCGATCTGGCGGCTCGACCCCGACCGCGCGGCCGAGACCGATCTGCCGGTGTCGATCGAGGAGGCGATCGAGGCCCGGATCGCCGCGCTCGAGAACGACGAGCGCGACCTGCTCGAGAAGGCCGCGGTGTTCGGCAACGTGTTCTGGGTGTCGGCGGTGATCGCGATGACCCGGCTCGAGGCGCCCCAGGCCGACGGCAAGGGCCCGTCGCCGCTCGATCTCGAGTGGGGCGAGGGCGAGGACGTGCGCCGGCGGATCTCGGATCTGATCGCCTCGCTCGCCGACCGCGACTACCTCCTGCCGCTCGACGTCGACGACTCGTCGATCCCCGGCGAGGCCGAGGTCGTGTTCAAGCACAACCTCGAGCGCGAGCTGATCATCCGGTCGACCGAGGTCGGCCGCCGCGCGCGCTACTACCTGTCGGCGGCGCAGTGGCTCGAGGCCAAGACCGTGCAGCGCAGCGACGAGCAGCTCGAGTTCCTCGCCGTGCTGTACGAGCGCGGCGGCGAGTCCCGGCGCGCGGCGCACTGCTACCTGCAGGGCGGCGATCGCGCGCGCGGCCGCTACGCGCCCGACGAGGCCCGCGCGCTGTACGAGAAGGGCCTGGCGATGCTGGGCGAGGCCGACGCGCCGGTCCGGCTCGACGCGCTCCACAACCTGGGCGACGTGCTCGAGCAGGGCGGCCGGGTCGAGGAGGCGATGCAGTACTTCCTCGCCATGCTGCAGCTGGCGTGGCGCTTCGATAACCTCGCCAAGGCCGGCGCGGCGTACAGCCGGCTCGCGCGCGGCCAGCGCCGGCTGGGCAAGTACGACGCGGCGATGGAGCACCTGCGCCGGGCGCACGCGCTGTTCGAGCAGTCGCGCGACGACCGCGGCATCGCGTCGACCCTCGACGACATGGGCCGGGTCAACTGGCTGCGCGGCGCGTTCGGCCACGCGCTCGACTTCCACCGCCAGGCGCTGACCATCCGCCGCGCGCTCGGCGATCGCCGGTCGATCGCGCTGTCCCTGGCCAACATCGGCCGGGTCCACCACGACACCGGCAACTTCAAGGCGGCGATCAGCCAGTTCCGCGAGGCGCTCGACCTGCGCCGCGACATCGGCGATCTGGTCGGCATCGTCCAGTCGCTGTGCGACCTGGGCGGCGTGCACGGCGAGGACGGCAACCACCCGCTCGCGCTCGAGCTCCTGACCGAGGCGCGCGGCATGGCGACCGAGATCGGCGACAAGCTCGCGCTCGCCGACGTGCTGTCGCGCACCGGCGAGGTCGTGGCGGCGATGGGCCGCGGCGAGGAGGCCGTGCGCGACCTGACCGAGGCCAAGGCGCTGGCGTCGGGGCTCGGCGACCGGGTCGCGCTGTCCACGGCGCACCAGCGGCTGGCACACGTCCAGCTCCAGCTCGGCGACCTCGAGGCCGCCGACCTCGAGGCCCGCGCCGCGGTCGCGGTCAGCGAGCAGGTCGGCCTGCGCGTCCACATCGGCTGCGGCAACCGGGTCAAGGCGGAGGTCGCCGCGGCGATGGGCAACTGGCAGCAGGCCGACGAGGACTTCCGCCGCGCGATCGACATCCTCGCCGCGGTCAAGCACGAGGTCGAGCTCGCCCGCGCCTACCAGGGCCTGGCCCACGTCAAGGATCGCATCGGCCAGACCGTCGAGGCGCTGAAGCTGCGGACCCGCGCGGCCGACATCTTCAACCGGCTGCGCGGAGCGGCGGCGACCGAGTGATGGTGGCCGCGAGGTCTCCGCTCGCCGGCGCGGTCCCGGCCAACGTCCGCACCGTGTGCCAGACGCTGTCGGCCGCGGGCCACCAGGCGGTCGCGGTCGGCGGCGCGGTGCGCGACGCGATCCTCGGCCGGGTGCCGGGCGACTGGGACATCGCGACCAGCGCGCGGCCCGAGCAGGTGATGACGCTGTTTCGCCACACGGTGCCGACGGGCCTGGCGCACGGCACGGTGACGGTGGTGACCGGCCGCGGCGAGGACTCGCACGTCGAGGTCACGACGTTCCGCGGCGAGGGCGCCTACACCGACGCGCGCCGCCCCGATCACGTCACGTTCGGCGTGCCGCTGGTCGAGGACCTGGCGCGCCGCGACCTGCGGGTCAACGCCATCGCCTACGATCCGGCGACCGATCAGCTGATCGACCCGTACCACGGCCAGGTCGACATCGCCGAGCGCCGGCTGCGCGCGGTCGGGCCGACCGGCGACGTCTACGACGACGCCGTCGCGCGGTTCACCGAGGACGGCCTGCGCGTGATGCGCGCGGTGCGGTTCGCCGCCGCGCTCGAGTTCGACCTCGACCCCGACACCGAGCGCGGCATCGTGCCGGCGCTGCCGTCGCTGGCCAAGGTCAGCCGCGAGCGGGTCGCCGACGAGCTGCGCAAGACCCTCGCCGCGCGCCAGCCATCGCGCGCCCTGGCGATCGCCGAGCGGGTCGGCATCCTCGCGCTGATCCTGCCCGAGCTGGTCGCCGGGTTCGACGCCCGCGCGGCCCAGGGCCGTGCCCAGGTCGTCGCGCGCTGGCTCGCCCGGGTCGACGCCGCGCCCGCGATCGCCCGGCTCGGCGCGATGGTCTGCGAGCTTGCCACGCCGTCCGACGGCAGCCCCGAGGCGGTCCAGCGCCGGCTCGATCGCCGCTCGGTCAAGGCCGCCGAGACCGTGCTGCGCCGGCTCAAGTTCTCCAACGACGAGAGCGCCGTCGCGTCGCTGCTCGCCGGCACCGCCGCCGCCGCGCAGCTGGCGACCTGGGCCGACGCCGACGTCCGCCGCCTGCTCGCCGACCTCGGCCGCGGCCACGCGCCCGCGGCGATCGCGCTGTGGCGGGCGAGCGGCGCCACCGAGCTGGCCGATCGCGCCGACGCGATCCTCGCGCGCGGCGACGCGCTCGCGGTGTCCGAGCTGGTCATCACCGGCAAGGACCTGCTCGTCGCGCTCGACATGCTGCCCGGCCCCGCGCTCGGCCGGATCCTCGCGGTGCTGCTCGATCGCGTGATCGGCGACCCGCAGCTCAACGCGCGCGACGCGCTGATCGCCATCGCGCGGACGCTCGAGCTCGAGCTCGCCCGCTAGGTCAGGTGGGTCTGGGCGTCGACGACGAGGGTCCGGGCGCCGCGGCCGCCGACGACGATGCGGGGCAGGTCGAGGCGGGCGAGCCGCTCGCCGAGGTCGACGGCGAGGTGCGAGGCGCGGCGCAGCAGGTTGGCCAGGCCGGTGCGATCCGGATCGGGGTCGCCGGCGCGCGACGCCGAGACCAGGGCGGCGAGCGCCTGGGCGTCGACCAGGCGGAGCGGGGCGGGCGCGGCGGCGATCGTCGTGCCGCCGGCGCCGTCGAGCACGACGGTCCAGCCGAGCGCGGGGAGCTCGAGGAGCTGCACCGACAGCTCGCGGCCGGCGGGCGGGGTCTCGCGGATGATCACGCCGGTGCCGTCGGCGGGGGCGCGGCCGGCGGCGACCAGCACGGTGGTGAACGCGGCGTGGACCATCGCGTCGGACGTCAGATTACGCTCGACCGGACAGCCGGCGGGCTCGCTCGGCAGGTCGTGGCCGAACGGCTTCATCTCGACCGGGTAGCCCGCGCGGCGCGCGGTCTTGACCGCGGCCGACGGCGTGGTCGCGACGGCCTGGCGCGTGATCGGCACGCCGTAGGCGGCGAGCAGGACCTTGGTCTCGTGGTCGCCGAGCTGGCGCTGCTCGCTGCCGAGCTTGGCGAGCTGGCGGTCGAGCCGGTCGCGATCGATCGCCAGCTCGTCGGCCGCGGCGCGCGGCGCGGGTCCCAGGCCCACGGCGATCCGCTCGGCGGCGCGGCCGAGCACGCCGATCGCGCCCAGCGCGCCGCGCGCGCCGAACAGCTGGGCCTCGCCGGTGGCGAGCTCGCCGCGGCCGGCGACCGGCACGGTCAGCGCGGCCAGGTCCGGCGGCGCGCCGAGCGCGGGATCGTAGAGCGCGACGTCGGTCGGCTCGTCGGGCGCGGTCAGCGGCGACCGGCCGCCGCCCAGCTCGGCCTCGGCGGCGAGCGCGACGGCCTGGGCCTCGAGCCACGAGCCGGGCGGCGCGATCACCGCGGCGCGCGGCCCGGCCGGCAAGCCGAACCGGACCAGCAGCACGATCGACTCGAGCCAGGCGTCGACGTCGTGGCCGACCGCGGCGCCGAACGCGCGCAGGTACGCCAGCGCGGCGGCGCGCTCGACCGCGGGCCGGCCGGTGCCGCCGGGCAGCGGCGCGAGCAGGCACACCGGCCGGCCCAGCTCCGCGGCGCGCGCGCAGATCACCGCGAGCTCGACCGCGAGCTGGGCGCCGGGCGCGGCGTCGAGCGCCCAGGCGATGACGTCGTCGCCGATGTCCGGGGCCTCGCGCCGGGTGTCGTTGGCGGCGGTCCGGCGCGTCGCCAGCGTGCCCGCGATGGCGATCGAGCCGACCCGCGCGTCGATGCCGCGGGCCGCGAGCGCGGCGATCGCGGTGGCCGCGAGGTGGACCGGGGCGATGACCTGGACGCGCAGCGGAGCCGGGGCGCTGGCCACGGAGCGCGCCGGCGCCATCAGTCGTCCTTCTTTGCGACCGTCGCGCCCTTGGTGATCTTGTCGTAGCGCTCGGGGTGGACCCGGCGCGACGTCGGCCGCGGCACCGCGTGCAGCGCCAGGTGCTCGGCGACCCGCTCGAGCGTGCGGCGGGCCTCGGGCGCGGCGCGCGGCGGCAGCGCGCGGTGGCCGAGCACGATCGGATCGAGGCCGAGCGCGGCCAGCTCGAGCCGCCGCATCGTGCTCGACGGCATCGGCGTCGGGTACTCGTCGATCGCCGGGCCGGCGATGCGCAGGCCGATCACCGCGGGGCCGTGGATCCGGATCGTCTGCAGCGCGGCGCCCGACGCGCGGCTGGCGTGGATGCAGCTGCCGTCCGGCGCGATCGCGACGACGTGGCCGAGCTGCGCGGCGTCGGTCAGCTCGGCGATCGCCGCGACCTCGGCGAACCGCTCGGGCCGGCTGGCCTCGTCGACCAGGATCGTCGTCGCGCCGAGCTG
>DASWOO010000306.1:0-1903 GCA_036404335.1 Kofleriaceae bacterium | reverse complement strand
GTAGCCAGCGGCGCCGAGCTCGAGCGCCGCCCGGGTGTAGTCCGAGCCAGACACGACGTGGACCGGGATGTGGCGGGTCGCCGGGTCGCGCTTGAGCGAGTCGAGCACGGCGAGGCCCGAGCGGTCGGGCAGGCCGACGTCGAGCACGATCGCGCTGGGCAGGTGCTGGCGGGCGAGCGCGAGGCCGTCGGCCGCGGTCGACGCCACGATGCCGGTGAACTCCAGCTCGTGCGCCAGGTCGTAGAGCACGCGCGAGAACGTCTCGTCGTCTTCGATCACCAGCAGCGTGCGGCTGCGCGGGGTGACCGAGTCACGGTCGTCGGTGAACGGCGCCGGGGCGACGATCGCCAGCGGCCGAGCGGGCGCGGCGATCTTGCTCGCCGCCATGGCACGCTCCGGGCCGCGGTCGGCGACCGCCGGCAGGGCGATCGGCCGCTCCAGCGTCGCGCGCGCCGGGTGGGGCACGGCCGGGACCGGCCGGGTGATCGACGCCGGCAGCCGGACCGGCAGGCTCAGCGTGAAGGTCGAGCCGCGGCCCGGCGCGCTGGTCAGCGACAGCCCGCCGCCGAGCAGCCGCGCGAGGTCGCGCGAGATCGACAGGCCGAGGCCCGTGCCGCCGAACTTGCGGGTGCTGGCGCCGTCGGCCTGGCGGAACGGCTCGAAGATCAGCTGGTGCTGGTCCTCGGCGATGCCGATGCCGGTGTCGCGCACCTCGAACAGCACGTCGCCGACCGCGGCGCTGACCGTGACCGTCACCCCGCCCTGCTCGGTGAACTTGAGCGCGTTGGAGATCAGGTTCTTGAGGATCTGCAGCGCGCGCGTCGGATCGGTGTCGAGGGCGTCGGGCGCGCCCTGGGTCACGACGTGGAACTCGAGGCCCTTCTGGTTGGCGACGGGCTGGAACGTGCGGTTGAGCTCGTCGGCGATCCGGGCGATCGGCGTGACCTCGGGCCGGACGTCGAGCATGCCGGCGTCGATCTTCGACAGATCGAGGATGTCGTTGATCAGGGTCAAGAGGTCGTTGCCGGCGGAGTAGATCGTCTGCGCGAACTTGATCTGCTCGGCGTTGAGGTTGCCCTCGCGGTTGTCGGACAGCAGCTTGGACAGGATCAGCGAGCTGTTGAGCGGCGTGCGCAGCTCGTGCGACATGTTCGCGAGGAACTGCGACTTGATCTCGTTGGACTTCATCAGCTCGGAGCTGGTCCGCGCCAGCTCGTCGCGCTGGCGCTCGAGCGCCTGGGCCTGCTCCTCGAGCTGGGCGTTGATCTGCTCGAGCTCGGACTGCTGGTTCTCGAGCTGGGCCTGCGAGACCTGCAGCGAGCGGGTCTGCTGCTCGAGCTCCTCGTTGGAGACCCGCAGCTCCTCCTGCTGGGTCTGCAGCTCCTCGGCCTGACGCTGGACCTCCTCGAGCAACTGCTCGAGCCGGTTGCGGTCGCGCGCCGCGCGCATCGCCTGGCCGATCGACTCACTGACCCGCTCGATCAGCGCCAGCTCGATCGGGTCGAGCTCGTGCAGGAAGCCGAGCTCGGCGACCGCCTCGACCGAGCCGTCGACCCGGGCCGGCGCGATCACCAGCTGGCTCGGCTTGCCGTGGCCGACCGTCGAGTTGACCGTCAGATAGCCGTCGGGCAGCTCGCGGAGGTGCGTGATGTGGTCCTGCTTGATCGCCTGGCCGGTCAGGCCCTCGCCGGGCGACAGCGCCGCGCGCGGCTCGCCGCCGGACTGCATCGCGTGGCTGGCGATCCGCTGGAGGATGCCGTTGGGCTCGACGGCGTAGACCGCGCCGACCCGGACGCCCATGTTGCTGGCCAGGACGTCGAGCACCTTGTCGCCGATCGACTCGACCCGCAGGTCGCCCTGCAGCTGGCTCGACAGCGCGAGCTGGACCCTGCGCGCCCAGCCT
>DASWOO010000305.1:0-4835 GCA_036404335.1 Kofleriaceae bacterium | reverse complement strand
CAACGGCGACAAGTACACCGACGACGCCTCGGCGGTCGCGCGGATCAAGCAGGTCGCGTCGACCACGTCCAAGCCCAAGGCGATCATCGCCGGCGATCGCAAGGTCGTGTACGACGGTGTCATGCACGCGCTCGATCTGGTCCAGCAGGCCGGCGTCACCGCGATCGCCCTCGAGAACGAGCGGCCATGACCGGTGGGCTTGGGCTAAGCTAGGCCGTGCGCTGGGACTCGCCGTTCGTGCTCGCCGTCGCGGCGACGATCGCGGTCCACATCATCCTGGTGACCGCGACCGACGCGCTGGTCGTGACGCACCCGCCGCGGATCCACGAGCCGGCGCCGCACATCGAGCTGGTCGAGATCGAGCCGCCGCCGGTCCTCGCGCCGCCCCCGCCGGCGGTCGCGCCCCCGCCGCCCGTCGCCACGGACCCCGCGCCGCCGCCCCCGCCGACCGCGGCGCCCCGCGCGCCGTCGCGGGCCGCGCCGCAGATCCGCAGCGCGCCGCCGGCGTCGGCGCCGGCGCCGACGAACGAGACCCCGGCGCCGAGCGAGCCGACCACGCCGTCCGGCGGCGACCAGGTCGTGCAGATGGACGACATCGCGCCGTCGGCGACCGGCGTCGGCGTGGCGGTCGGCAAGCGCACCACCGGCCACGTCGGCCGCGGCGGCACGGGCGGCGGCACCGGCTCGGGGGCGGGCTCGGGCGCGGGCGACGAGCCCAGGCCGATCTCGGTCGCGATGATCAAGACCCAGCCCAGGCCGAGGTCGGACTACGGCGACCTGCAGCTCGGCAAGGACTACCCGGCCGAGGCCCGCCAGCTCGAGATCGCCGGCGATATTCGCGTCCGGCTGGTCATCGACGAGCAGGGCAAGGTCAAGAGCAAGAAGCTGCTCAACCAGCTCGGCCACGGCCTCGACGAGCTCGCGCTGCAGCGCGCCGGCACGTTCGAGTTCGAGCCGGCGCGAGACGCCAACGATCAGCCGGTGACGGCGATGATCATCTGGACGTTCCACATGGTGCCGCCCAGGTAGCTCAGCGCGTGCCGTGCAGCACCTTGGCGCCCGACGGGCCCTCGCCGGTCAGCTCGAGCACCTCGATCGGCCCGCCGTAGGCCTTCGACAGGCCGACGTCGATCCGCCACAGCGCGCCGTCGCACATCGCGTTGATGCCGGTGCGCTGCGGGGTGTGACCGACGACCATGCGCTGGACGTGCAGCGCGGCGAGCGCGGCCTTGACCTGGGCGCAGTCGACGTCGGCGCCGCCGAACTGGCGGGTCCACACCGGGCTCTCGTCGTCGGTGGCGAGCTCGGTCGGCTGGGCGAGGTCGCCGTCGAGCCAGCACCGGGCGCGCAGGTTGGCGTCGTCGGCGCGCCCGGCCCAGCTCGCGGGGATCCCGGCGTGCGAGAACGCGGTGTCGCCGACCACGGCGATCGCGTCGTGGTGCGCGAGCTGCCGGGCGTAGCTGCCGCCGGGCATCAGGGCCTCGGCGCGGTGCCGGGCCTCGGCGGGGACGTTGGGCGGGACGCCGGCCGCCGCCGGTCCGGGCGCGCCGTCGAACGCCCGGGCGCCGCCGGGCGTGACGTAGCGGAAGTCGCCGGCCGCGTTCATCAGCTCGTGGTTGCCGAGTAGCGCGACGAACCGGCCGCCGGCCGCGGCCGCCTCGGTCTCGAGCCGGGCGATCAGATCGAGCAGCGCGCGGTCGTCGTCGCCGCGGTCGAGCACGTCGCCGGTCTGGACCACGACCAGGTCGCCGCCGCTCCAGTGGCCCTGGGCATCGATCGCGCCGGCGGCGCGGAGCGCGCTGCGCGCCGCGGCGAGGTCGCCGTGCAGGTCGCCGATCGCGACGACCCGCCGCGCGGCCGGCAGCCGCAGCGGCAGCGCGGTCAGCGGACAGCCGGGCACCGCCGCCGCCGTCGCCGATCCTGCAGCCGCCGCCGCTGCCGATCCTGCAGCCGATCCTGCCGCCGATCCGGCCGCCGGCGCCGCCGGTGCTGGCTCGGCCGCGGGCCGCTCGGCCGGCGCCTCGCGCGGATGGCCGCGGTCGCACGCCGCGGCCATCACCAGCCAGGTCGCTGTCATCCACCGTCGAGCTCGAGATCTCCTCATCGCGGCGCAGTGTAGACGTTCTACGCCCGCGGCGCGTCGCCGGCCCGGATCGCCGCCAGCGTCGCCTCGACCGCGCGCATCGACGGCACCCGGTGCGCGGCGGACTTGGCGAGCATCCCGCCGAAGATCAGCCGCGCCAGCGCCGGCGGCACCTCCCGGCCGAGCGGCGACGGCGGCTCGTGCAGCACGCGACGCAAGGTGGTCTGCGCGTCGGCGCTGGGGAACGGCCGGCGCGCGGTCAGCATCTCGTACAAGATCACGCCGAGCGCGTAGATATCGGCGCGGGCGTCGACCCGGTCCGGCGTCCGGATCTGCTCGGGCGAGATGTACTCCGGCGTGCCGCTGACCACGCCGCGCCGGGCGACGTCGAGCTCGGCGTCGAGGAACCGCGCGATCCCGAAGTCGAGGACCTTGACTTGATCGACCTGGGGGCCGTGCCCGAGCTGGGCGCCGTGCCCTACGAGCAGCACATTGTCGCTCTTGAGATCGAGGTGGACGATCCGGGCGTCGTGCGCCGCGGCGAGCGCCGCCGCGATCTGGCCCGCGAGCTCGACCGCGCGGGCCACCGGCAGCCCGCCGAGCCGGTAGATCTCCTGGGTCAGCAGCACGCCGTCGAGGTACTCGAACACGATGTACGGCAGGCCGGCCGGGGTGACGCCCATGTCCGTCGAGCGCACGAGGTGCGGATGGCCGAGCGTGCCGGCCGCCGACGCCTCGCGCAAGAACTGGCGGACCATCGCGTTATCGGCGGCGAGCTCGGCGTGGAGGACCTTGACCGCCCGCCGGCGCCGGAGCAGGACGTGCTCCGCCAGATAGACCGTGCCCATCCCGCCGTCGGCGAGCTGGCGGATCACGCGGTAGCGACCGCCGATGACCTGATCGGGGTGGAGCTCGGGGTCGCGCTGCGGCGGGCTCCACATGGCCGTCGGCTCGTGCACGAACCCGACCAGCGCCGCGGCTCGATCGCGGCCCGCGGATCAGGTTCGCCGGCCGGGTGCGCGTGGCGGCCCGCCTCGCTGGGTACGCGCCGTGACCTGGGCGATGCTCGGAGGCGGCCGGCGGGTCACGCCGGCGGCGCGTTGGCGACGAGGCCGACGACGACGGTGATGTTGTCGTCGCCGCCGCGGCTGTTCGCCAGCTCGACCAGGGTCTGCGGCAGCCGGCGGTACCAGGTCATCGCGACGATCCGCTCGAGCTCGCCGTGCTCGACGTAGTTGGTCATCCCGTCCGAGCACAGCAGGAAGCAGTCGCCGGCCGAGACCGGCACGCTCTTGGTGTCGGCCTCGATGTCGCGCTCGAAGCCGATCGACTTGGTGATCACGTGGCGAAACTTGCTGGCCTTGGCCTCGGCCTCGCTGATCGAGCCGGCGCGCAGCTGCTCGGCGATCCACGAGTGGTCGTCGGTCAGCTGGCGCAGCTGGCCGTCGCGGAACACGTAGCACCGCGAGTCACCGGCGTGGACCAGGTGGGCGCGGCCGCCGTGGACCAGCGCCGCGGTCAGGGTCGTGCCCATGCCGCGCAGCTCGGGCCGCTGCCACGACGCCTCGAAGATCGCCGAGCTCGCGCGCTTGACCACGCCGCGCATGACCTCGAGCGCCGGCGAGAATGCCGCGACCATGCCCGGCGGCAGCGTCGGGTCGTGGCCGCGCGACGTCGGCGACCGGCTGGACCGCGCCGGGGTCGCGAAGTCCCCCAGCTCGTTGACCACCGGCATCTCCTCGGTGGTGCGCAGGTTGCCGAGCCGCTGCATCTGCGCGAGCAGCGCCGCGTCGAAGTTGCCGCGGACCTCGGCCAGCTCGCGGCCGAGGTGCTCGACCGCCATCCGGCTCGCCGTCGCCCCGCCCTGATGGCCGCCCATGCCGTCGGCTACCGCCAGCACCCCGGTCTCGGTATCGACCAGGTAGCTGTCCTCGTTCCGCTCGCGCTTGCGCCCCGGATCGCTCTGCCCCCAGGCCCACAGCCTCACGACGCTGCCTCCATCACGCTGCCCCCCGGCTGCGGATTATTGATAATCTGCGCTGCGCTCACTGAGGTTGCCGTCCTCACAGCGCAGCAGCTTGCCCTTACCGTCGACCTTTGTCAGCAAGCTGACCGGCCGAGTCCACAGCTTGGCCGTATTACGCAGCGTGTCGCGCGCCTGGCTGGCGTCCAGGTCGACGCCCTCGTGGACGTGGCGCAGCAGCAACTCGCTGCGGTTCTCGAAGTTGCCATCGGCCACCGTGATCACCGGCTGGCCGCGGTTGGTCAGCTGCTTGAGCAGCTGGTCCTTCACCTTCTTGAAGTCGCGGCTCATGATCTCCCAGCTGCCGCTGCGGTCGGAGAACCCGAACGAGTAGAACTTCTGCTCGACGCAGAACTCGAGCGTGAAGAACTCGTCGATGAACGTGATGTCGTTATAGAGCTTGCGGACCTCGAACAGCCGCTTCATGCCCAGGCCGGTGCGGCGGTCCCAGTGGCGCTTCTGCTCCATCGAGTCGCACTCGTCCCACTCCTTGCCGAACTGGCCGCGGTTCCACCGGTCCTCGATGTTCCGGTACAGCTCGACGCCCAGCTTGTACGGGTTGAGCCGGCCGGGCGAGGTCGCCATCACGCCCGAGTTGGCGTCGGCGTAGTCGATGATCTCGGCCGCGGTCAGCGCCTTCTGCGTGAGGATCTTCGAGTGCCAGTACGAGGCCCAGCCCTCGTTCATGATCTTGGTCATCGCCTGGGGCGCGAAGTAGTACGCCTCGTC
>DASWOO010000304.1:0-4800 GCA_036404335.1 Kofleriaceae bacterium | reverse complement strand
CTGGCAGGTGACGTGATCGCCGACCTCGTCGAGCACGCCGGCGTAGGCGTTGAGCTGGCTGGCGTCGAACGCCTCGGGATCGAGCTGGTACGCCAGCTGGTACGCGCGGACGGTGCGCGGGTTATCCATCGCGGCGTAGGCGATGCCGCCGTAGGTCAGCCACTGGTCCGCGCGGACGTACCACCGGCTGGCGTAGTCGAGCACGCGCATCGCGTCGGATAGCTGGCCGGCCTGGTACAGCAGGCCCGACAGGATCTGCGTCGCCTGCTCGGGGGTGCCGCGGGTCAGGTGGTGGAGCGCGTCGGGGATCTTGCGCTGCTGAGCGAGCGCGATGCCGAGGTTTCGGTGCGCCTCGCCGTTGTCCGGGTCGATCGCCACCGCGAACCGGCCGAGCTTCTCGGCGCGCGCCGGCTCGCCCTTCTGCAGCGCCTCGAACATCTGGGCCGCGACCTGGTCGAGCGCGAGCGGCACGTCGAGGCCGGCGCGCTGCCACGCGTCGCCCAGGGTCGCGAGCTCGGCCGCGCGCCACGCGTCGTCGGCCGCGCCCAGCCCGGCGCACAGCGCGGCGAACCCGGCGGGCGCCCGGCCGGCCTCGAGCAGCACGCGCGCGGCGTGCACCGCCGGCCCGGCGGTCTTGCCCTCGGTCAGGTAGCAGGCGGTGTGCAGCACGTCGATCGCGTCGTCGGTCTCGATCTCGCGCGCGGCGAGCTGGACCACGATCGCGTCGGCCCACTCGTCGGCGCCGGCGCTGCCGGTGTGCGACGCGAGCCGGCCGGCCTGGGCCGCGACCGCCGAGGCCCAGCCCTCGGGCCGCTCGCGGTGCAGCCGGGCGACCGACGCGCCCAGCACCGCGGTCTCCTCGGGCCCCAGGATCCGCGCGGCGACCGTGGCGTGCTCGCGGGCAAACCCGGCGACGTCGCCGTCCGCGCGCTCGTCGATCGCGCAGCTGCGCTCGACGGTGCCGAGCCACGCGCTGCCGACCCAGCGGTCGACCCGGCGCAGCAGCGGATCGATCGCGCCGAGCAGCGCGCGGACCTCGCGATCGCCGAGCGCGTGGCGGTGGCGGCGGACCAGCGCGAGCGCCTCGGCGGCGACCGTGCGCAGCCCGCCGATCAGCGGCGTCGGCGGCGAGGTGGTCGCGGCCAGGTAGCGGCCGAGCGCCTGCGCGGCGGTGTACGCGGCGGCCTGGGCGAGCGCAGCCGGATCGTCGCCCGGCGCCTCGGTGTACACGACCTCGAGCCAGCGGTTGACCAGGCGATCGGCGCGGGCGAGCGCGACCTCGAGGCCGTCGTCGATCGGGTCTCGGACCTTACCGCCGCCGCTGCCGCCGCTGCCTTTCGGGGCCAGGCCCGGCATCGTGCCCTGGGCCGCGACCACCTTGAACGGCCCGGCGAGCTCGGCGAACAGCGCGTCGATCGCGCGCCGGCTGCGGGTATCGGCGGCGAACCCGGCGAGCCACGCCGGATCGAGCTGCAGCCCCGGCAGCTTGCCGAGCGCGCGCATCACGATCGAGCTCTTGAACGCGCCGGGCGCGAAGTCGGCGATGTCGCGCGCCATGCGCCGCGCCAGGGTGTGCGCGCCGGTCGCGACCCGCTCGGCCAGCGCGCCCTCGAGCACGTCGATCGGCGCGGCGGCGAGCAGCAGGCCGGCGCGGGCGATCGCGACCTCCTCGTCGCGGCCGGGCTGGGTCAGCTCGACCCGCCACAGCTCCTCGACGCCGCGCCGCCACTCGCCGGCCTCGAGCAGGCAGCGCGCCGCCGCGAGCCGCGCGACCGGCCGGGTCACGTCCTTGCCCAGGCCGAACTGCGACCAGGCGAGCGCGACCTCGTCCTCGCGGCCCATCGCGACCAGCGCGTCGAGGAAGGTCGCGACGTCGACCGCGTCGCCGGGCTCGACCCGGCCGTAGCCCTCCACCGCGCGCGCCGCGTCGCCGCGCAGGAAGCCCTCGCGCGCGTAGGCCCGGGCGACGAGCTTGGCGTCCTTGCGCCAGGCCTCGAGGATCTTGGTGTGGCGCGGCCAGCTGGCCTCGCGGCCCTCGAGCCGGTTGGCGCGGAGCGCGACCGCCTCGTCGAGCCGGCCGACGTGGGCCAGCGCGTCGGCGACCAGGAGGTCGACCTGGATCTGATCGGGGTACCACGGCAGGCCGGCGTCCATCGGGCAGCCGTGGAGCGCGCCGCTGCGCTGGGCCTGGGCCAGCCACGCGCCGGGCCGATCGGTCTGGCGGTGCAGGCTGACCAGCGCGATGTGCGGGCGCGACGCGGCGCCCAGGCCCACCGCGCGCTCGAGCAGCCGGATGCCCTCGTCGACCCGGTCGGCGTCGTCGAGCCGGTCGGCGGCGGCCTCGAGCACATCGGGGTTGCCGGGCCGGCACATCGCGGCCAGGGTCGCGCCGGCGACGGTCTCGAGCTCGCTCGGCGCCGGGCCGGTCGACGCGGCGTTGCCGTCGTCGAACAGCTCGCCGTAGGGCTGGGCCCAGCACGGCGCGATCGCGATGATCCGGCGGAGCAGCGCGTAGTCGCGGCCGCGCGGCGCACCGTCGCGGAACCGGCGGAACAGCGCCTGCGGCTGGTCGGGGTCGGCGGCGAGCACGAGGTCGGCGATGTCCTCGCGCAGCGCCAGCTCGATCAACCGCAGCGCCGGCACCTTGAGCGTGGCGGTCGTGCGGTTGGCGAGGTTCCGCGCCAGCTTGTGCGCGCGATCCGACGCCGCGGGCCGCGGCGCCACGGGGAGCGCACCCGCGTCGCCGGCGTCGCCCGCGTCGCCGGGGACCTCGGCGACCTCGTCGCGCTGGACGAACTGCCGCGCCTGCTCGCTCAGCACCGGCGCGAGCACGCGCACCGCCGCGAGCAGCTCGCTCGCCTCGCACGCGTCGAACCGCCGCGGCAGCCCGCCGAGCCCGCGCGCCGCGAGCCAGCGCTCGAGCGCCTGCTGGATCTGGTCGCCGAGGTTTCGGCCCAGCGCGTCGAACGTCTCGTGCTTGCCGTCGCGCGCCAGGGTGTGCAGCCGCACCACCGACGCCTTGGGCAGCGCGACCTCGAGCCAGACCAGCTCGTCGCGCCGGGTCGGCGCGTAGAACGCATCGACCGGGGTCGCGCCCGGCCGCGCCGGGTGCGGCGTGAAGTGGCCGTCCTGCGAGACCATCGGCGTCGACTCGGCGTCGTAGACCGCGAGCCCGGGGTGGCGCTGGCAGACCTCGATGCACGCGACCCACAGCAGCAGCCCGGCCTCGCTCGCGTTGGGCGCGTCGGGGCCCTCGGCGGTGAGCTCGGGCACCAGGAACCCGACCCGGTGCGGCTTACGCAGCGCCGGCATGCACCGCTTCCGGGGTCATCGTCCGGCGTCCTCGAGCTCGCGCAGCCGCCGCGCGCCCTGGCGCTCGAGCTGGGCGATGGTCTGGACCAGGCACGAGTCGCCGTGGACGTAGTAGTCGGTGCCCGGGAACGGCCCGGCGACCAGCCGGCCGCCCGCCGCCGTGACCGCGGCGCTGACCTTGTCGCGGTCGATCCGCTTGAACTCGCCGGCGAGGTAGACCGTCGCGCCCGGCAGGCCGCGGCCGAGCCGGCGCACGACCGAGGTGACCGGCTCGATCGACGCGGTGTCGGGCTCGGCGTCGTGCGGCGCGGGCTGGGCCAGCGCGACGATCGCGTCGCGGCCGCCGGCGAGCGCGCGCAGCGCCGTGACCCGCGTGACCAGCTCGGCCGGGATCGACGCGGCCGGGCGATCGATCAGCCAGCGCTCGTTGGGCCCGGGGAACGGCTTGAGCGAGGCCTCGTCGGTGATGTCCGACGGCGGCAGATCCTCGGCGAGGATCCGCTCCGTCAGATCCGGACGGCCCGCGCGATAGCAGGCGAGAGCGCGCGCGAGCACGAGCTCCGGCGTTTGCAACCGCGCCGTCGCGGCGAGCTCCAGGGCGGCGAGGGGCCGGCCCCACACCGCGAGCTGCATCGCGCCGATGTCTGCGCCGCGAAGCACCTGTGCCGCCGCGATCAGCTGCTTCACGCGACCGCGCCGCGCGAGATCGGTCATGTACAGATCGCGAACCAGGCGCTGAGATTCCGGATGCGCCGCGACGAGCTCTCTCGCGCGCGCCGGATCATTCGCGCCGCGTACCATCCATCCCCACAGGCGATAGAGATACGCCTCGGGATGCCGCGCGAACTTCGTCAGCACGCCGAGATCATCGGCGGCCTGTGCACACTTCGCGGTGCGGTCCGCGACGGGCATGATCGCCGTCGAGCGTGCGATCCGCAGGCCGCGCACCGTCGGGACCATGCCGGGATGCTTGAGATGCCACTTCGCCCGCTGGCGCAGCAGATCCGCGAACTGCATACCTTTCAGCGCGTCCTCGAGCAGCGGCAGCATGCGCTCGCCGGCGAACGTCACGAGCAAGAACAGCATCTCGAGCTTCTCGGTCAGGGCGGCGCTGCTGACGCGCGCGAGCAGCATCGGCACCGCTTCTTCACCGAGCGTGGCAACCGCGAGCCGCGTCGCGCGCGACCGGTGCTGATGTGGGATGTCCTCGATGCACACGATCAACACGCGGGCGAGCGCCGGCGATGCAAAGCTCTCGAGCGCCTGTCCCCACAAACCCGGCGCGCGGGCGAACGTGGCGAACGCGCCTTCCCATTGCACGTGGCGCAACGCGAGAGGAAGTTGCTCGCTCGTGATCTTGCCCGCCGCCGTGGCAGCGTCCGCCAACCGGACGAGTGCTTCGTCGGCGATCTGGATCGCCTCGGCCGGCCACAGCGTGGTGGGCGCGAGCGAACGCAGCTGGCGATACCCGAGCGACCAGATCGCTTG
>DASWOO010000303.1:0-4685 GCA_036404335.1 Kofleriaceae bacterium | reverse complement strand
CCCACCGGCTGTTCAAGGCGGTGACCGGCGTGACACCCAAGGCCTACGCCGCGGCCCACCGCGCCGGCGTGGTCCGCGACCAGCTCGACAAGCGCGCGACCGTGACCGAGGCGATCTACGGCGCGGGCTACAGCTCGTCGGCCCGGTTCTACGAGCGGTCGAACGCGATGCTCGGCATGACGCCGAGCACGTACAAGGCGGGCGGCGCCGACCTCGCGATCCGCTACGCGATCGGCGCGTGCTCGCTCGGCCAGGTCCTGGTCGCGGCGACCGCGCGCGGCGTGTGCGCGATCCTGCTCGGCGACGACGCCGCGGCGCTGATCGGCGAGCTCGCGCGCAGGTTCCCCCGCGCGACCCTGGTCGGCGGCGATGCCGAGTTCGCGCGCGTGGTCGGCGACGTCGTCGCGCTGGTCGAGCAGCCGCGGCTGGGCACGCAGCTGCCGCTCGACATCCGCGGCACCGCGTTCCAGCAGCGGGTGTGGCAGGCGCTGCGCGACATCCCGGCGGGCGAGACCGCGACGTACACCGACATCGCCGGCCGGATCGGCCAGCCCTCGGCGGTGCGCGCCGTCGCGCAGGCGTGCGGCGCCAACCCACTGGCGATCGCGATCCCGTGCCACCGCGTGGTCCGCGCCGACGGCGACCTGTCGGGCTATCGCTGGGGCGTCGGCCGCAAGCGGACCCTGCTCGCCCGCGAGGCCGCCAAGCCACGCGGAGCCGCGCGATGATCGCACACGCCGACCACGCCGACCACGATGGCCTCGCCGACCGCGTCGCCGCGCTCGACTGGCCCCGGCTCACCAGCGAGCTCGACGCCGACGGCGCCGCGGTGATCGACGGCCTGCTCACGCCTCAGGAGTGCCACGCGCTCGCCGCCCGCTACCCCGACGACGCCCAGTTCCGCAGCCGCGTGGTCATGGCCCGCCACAACTTCGGCCGCGGCGAGTACAAGTACTTCGCCTACCCGCTGCCGCCGCCGATCGCCGAGCTGCGCGCCGCGCTCTACCCCGCGCTCGCGCCGATCGCCAACCGCTGGTACACCGACCTGGGGCTCGACGTCCGGTTTCCGGACGACCACGCCGGCTTCCTCGCCCGCTGCCACGCCGCCGGCCAGACCCGCCCCACCCCGCTCTTGCTGCGCTACGAGCCCGGCGACTACAACTGCCTGCACCAGGACCTGTACGGCGAGCACGTCTTCCCGCTCCAGGTCGCGATCCTCCTGTCCGAGCCCGGCCGCGACTTCACCGGCGGCGAGCTCGTGATCACCGAGCAGCGGCCGCGCGCCCAGTCACGCCCGCTGGTCGTCCCGCTACGCCGCGGCGACGCCGTCGTGTTCGCCGTGCATCATCGCCCGGTGCAAGGCACGCGCGGCCCGCATCGCGTCCAGCTCCGCCACGGCGTCAGCCGGATCCGCAGCGGCGAGCGCTACACCACCGGCATCATCTTCCACGACGCTCCGTGACCGGCGGCAGCCCCGCCAGCCACGCCCGGATCGCCGGCTCGACCGCCGCGCGCCGGGCGATGCACTGATCCATCGTCTCGATCGCCTGCGTCACCATCCGGCTCCCGCCCGGCAGCTTGCTGAACGTGGCGGTGACGTAGCCGGCCAGCTCGTCGCGCCGCGCCGCCGAGCAGCTGTCGGTGAACAGGCTGGCGATGCTGGCCGCCCCGCCGGTCGGCGAGTCGAGCGGCACGCGCTTGAGCAGCTCGGCCTGGTGATCGCGGAAGAACTGCTGGGCGGCGAGCCGCGACGGCTCGAGCATCGGCGCCTCGAACATCAGCTGGGTGTCGCGGATGTCGAGCCGCGGATCGAGCAGCAGCGCGAGCGCGGTGCGCAGCGGCGCCGGATCGCGGGTCGTGGCCAGCGCGTCGAGCAGCTCGCGCCGGCGCACTCGATCTTCCTCGGTGACCACCTCGCGCAGCGCGCGCTGGTAGATCGCCGGGCTCGCGTGCGCGGCGATCGCCAGCACCTGGCCGCGGATCGCCGGCGGCAGGTCGCGCCACTTCGCCGCCAGCTTGATCGCCTGCGCCGCCAGCTTGGGCTCGCGGCCCAGCTCGCCGGCCGCGTCGAGCAGCTCGCCGCGCGAGGTCTCGAGATCGAGGCTGTCGCGATCGCTCGCGACCACGCCGGCCTGGAGCGCGACGGCGCTATAGGTCTGGCGCAGCCACGCCTCGTACACCGGGCGCAGCTCGCCCGGCACCAGCTCGTCGATCGCGCGCGGGATCGCCGTCGCCGCCGCCACCGAGAACCGGTCGCCGGCGACCAGCAGCCGCGGCACGAACGACAGCGCGAGCGGCAGCGGCAGCGCGCCCAGGGTCGCCGCCTCGCTGACGTCGAACATCACCGCGCCGCGCTCGGCCGGGGTCAGCATCGGCCACGCCTGATCGCGCAGCGCGACGACGTCGTCCTCGCTGTACGCGCTGCGGTAGTAGCCGCGGCCGCCGACGTTGGGCATCAGCCACGCCGGGCAGCTCGGCGCGTCGAGCTGGATCACGCCGGTCTCGCCGGCGAGCACGCCGCACGCCTCGGCGCGCTGGCCGCCGCGATCGTAGGCGAGGCAGACCGGCACGATCCACGGCTTGCCCGGCAGCGGCGCTGCGGCGCCCGGCGGCACGTAGCGCTCCTGGTGAAGCTCGACCCGCGGCCGGCCATCGCACTGAAGGCTCGCCGTGATCTGCGGCGCGCCCGGCTGCTCGAGGAAGCTCGCGAACGCCGGGCCGATCGGCCTGCCCGCGGCGCGGCCGATCGCCGCGACCAGCTGATCGGAGGTCGCGTTGCCGAACGCGTGGTCCTTGATGTACGTGCGCACCCCGGCGATGAACGCGTCGTGGCCGACGTGGTGCTCGAACATGTTGAGCACCGACGCGCCCTTGTTGTAGGTGATGCTGTCGAACGCGTTCAGGATGTCGTCGGCCGTCGTGATCGGCTGGCGGATCTGGCGGGCGGTGACCAGCGCGTCGTCGGCGAGCGCGCGGTTGCGCTCGGTCAGCTCGGCGAGCTCGTCGTGCCACGCCGGCTCGAACTGCACCGAGATCTTGCGCTCGACCCAGTTGGCGAAGCCCTCGTTGAGCCAGATGTCGTCCCACCACGCCGTGGTGACCAGATCCCCGAACCACTGGTGCCCGAGCTCGTGCGAGGCCGTTACCACCCACTCGTACTCGCGGTGCTTGCCCGCGTGATCGGGCAGGAGGATCAGCGGATCGGCGAACGTCACCAGCCCGGCGTTCTCCATCGCGCCGAAGCCGATCGTCACCGGCATCGCGACCAGGTCGAGCTTGTCGTACGGGTACGGCGAGCCGAAGAACGCCTCGAGCAGCTCGATGATGCGCGGCGCGGTCTTCGCCGCCCACGCGCCATCGCGCGCGCGGCCATGCGCGGTCGCCACCCGGATCGGCGCGCCGTGCGAGGTCGCGCCCGCGTCGACCAGCTCGAACGGCCCGACCGCGAACGCGACGAGGTAGCTCGGCAGCGGCCGGGTCGGCGCGAACTCGACGCGCACGTGCTGGTCGTCGAGCGGCTGCTGGCGGACCGGCGCGGTGTTGGCGAGCGCGACCTGGCCGGCCGGCACGTCGAGCGTCAGCTGCCACGGCACCTTGGTGTCGGGCTCGTCGATGCACGGGAACACCCGGCGCGCATAGACCGCCTCGAGCTGCGTGTAGATGTAGGGCTCGCCGTGCACGACCTGCTTGAACGCGCCGGCGGTGTTGAGGTCGTCGAACCGGCCGGTGTAGTCGAGCGCGAGCGTCCAGCGGCCGGCATCGAGCGGCGCGGCCGGGCGCAGCTCGAGCACCTCGTCGTGCGGCGTCGCGGTCAGCGCGACCTCGGCGCCCGCGCGGCGGGCGACCGCGCGCTGGATGGTCAGGCCGCGGGCGTGCAGCCAGATCACCGCCGAGCGCGCCGATAGCGTGCCGGCGATCTCGATCGCGCCGGTGAACTCGGCGCGCGCCGGATCGATCGCCAGCCGCGCCGCGTAGCCGGCCGGCGCGAAGTGCTTGGGCAGCCGCAGGCCCGGCTCCGGCGGATCGAGCAGCACCGGCTCCGCGGGGGCGACCGGCGGCGGCACCGGGCGCACGGCCGGTGCGCTGCACGCGCAGATCACCAGACCGCACACCGCAACCATGACTGCGCTTCGCATGGCGCGACTCTATCGTCACCGCGGCGACCGCGATGCACGTCAGGTAGATTTTGCGGCGACGCCGGTCACCAGCAGGTAGTGCTTGCCGGTGACGAACACCTGGCGGTCATGCTGCTGCAGGTACTTACGATAAAACGCGACGTCCTTGATCAGCAGGCCGAGCTCGGGCTCGCGGAAATTCTTCATCCGCGCGCCGTACGAGACCTCACCACCGGCGTAGCGCGAGTTGGGCAGGCCGAGGATCACGGCGCCGCCGGGGGCGAGGTGATCCTGCACGACCTGGCGCAGCACGGCGCGGTCGTCGATGCCGGCGCTCTGCAGCGTGTTGAGCGAGATCACCAGGTCGAACCGGCCGAGCCCGAGGCCAGCGAGCGCGCCGAGGTCGGCCTCGCGAAACTCGAACGTCGGGAACCGGCGGCGGGCCTCGGCCAGCGCCGACGCGCTGTGGTCGACCCCGACGCCGTGCGCGCCGGGGGCCGCGCGCTCGATCAGCCGCAGCTCGTCGCCGGTGTTGACGCCGAGGTCGAGCACGCGCGGCGCCGGACCGAG
>DASWOO010000302.1:0-5457 GCA_036404335.1 Kofleriaceae bacterium | reverse complement strand
CCTCGGGCGGCAGGTCGACGGTCAGGCCGAGGTCCCGCAGGCCGTTGAGCAGCCGCGCGCGCTTCTTGCCGAACACCTGCTGGATCGCCTTGGTCTCGGCCATCGCCGCGTCGGGCGCGAGCAGCTCGATCGCCTTGCGCTGCAGCGGCCGCGAGCCGCCGCCGTCGAGGAACGAGCCGGCCGAGGTCACGCCTTCGATCACGCGCTTGGGGCCGACCGCCCAGGTCACGCGCCAGCCGGGGTAGCGCCAGTTCTTGGTCAGGCCGTCGAGGATGACCACGGGATCGCGGTCGACGTCCTCGACGTAGCGCGCCGCGGTCTCGATCCCGCCCTGGGCGACCAGGTCGGGGCGCCAGATGTAGTGCGAGTAGAATTCGTCGAAGATCAGCGCGCAGTCCAGCTCGCGCGCGGCCGCGACCCAGCCGGCGAGCTCGGCGCCGCCGATGATCTTGCCGGTCGGGTTCGACGGGTTCGACGCCAGGATCGCCGACAGGCCGCGGCCGAGGATCTCGCGCCGCAGATCGGCCGCGGAGAACGCGTAGCCGCGCTCGCTCTCGAGCAGGATCGGGATCGGTGAGAACATGCGGAACACGCTCAGCAGCTCTTCGTACGCCGTGTAGTCGGGCAGGAAGTGGCCGAGGTTGATGTTGCCGAGCGACGCGGCGACCCGGGTCAGCGCCGAGCGGCCGCCGCCCGAGACCGCGACGTTCTCGGCGCTGTACTTGCTGCCCAGGCCCCGGCGGAACAGCTGGTTGTAGAAGCCCGCGATCGCCTCGCGCAGCTCCCAGAGGCCGGCGACCGGCGCGTACTCGTGGTCGCCGGCGAGGATCGGCAGCTCGGCGATCCGCGGCGGCGCGTCGGGCAGCGCCTCGCTCTCGGGCATGCCCTGGCCGAGGTTGCACCAGTCGTCCGAGCTGGGCGAGTAGCCGCGGCGCTGGGCCTCCGTGGTGACGTAGATGACGCCGGTGCGAGGGACCTCGCGGAACGCGGCGAAGCTTGGGCCAGCGGCGGCGTCGCCGGGCGCGGCCTGGGCACGGGGAGACGTCATGCCCCGGCAGCCTAACACGCAGCCTCGGGCGACCTGTGCTAGCGTGAGACGTGTCCGTCTGGCAGGGTTTGCACGGCCAGGAGCGCGCGGTTGCGCAGCTCCGTCGATCGATCGAGCGCGGCCGCGTGCCGCACGCGTATCTGTTCTCGGGGCCGCCCGGCGCGCCGCTCGTCGACGCCGCGATCTGCCTGGCGATGGCGCTGTGCTGCCAGCGCAGCCCGGGCGACGGCTGTGAGGGCGATCCCGAGGCGATGTGCGGGGCGTGCGCCAAGATCGCCGGCGGGATCCACCCCGACGTCGTGACCCTGGCGCGCGAGGGCGCGATGCAGATGGTGCCGATCGAGAGCGTGCGCAACCAGGTGCTCGCCCGCGTGGCGTTCCCGCCGCACGAGGGCGCGAGCCGGCTGTTCCTCGTCGAGGAGGCCACGGCCATGGCGCCGCCCACCGCCAACGCGCTGCTCAAGACCCTCGAGGAGCCGCCGGCGCGGACCCTGTTCGTGCTGTGCACGACCGCGCCGGACCAACTGCTGCCGACGATCCGCAGCCGGTGCCAGCGCGTCCGGTTCGCGGCCGGTAGCGCCCTGCCCCCCGACGCCGATGCCGCGCGTGCCGAGCGCGTGGCGGCGCTGGGCGCCGAGCTGGCGGGCGATCGGCACGACACCGCGCTGCCGGCGCGGATCGCCGAGGCCAAGGGAGATACCGCGCCGGTGCTGGTCGCCGCGGCGCGGGCGCTGCACGTCAAGGCGCACGGCGCGGCGATCGGCGGCGATGCCGCGGCGGCCCGGCGCGCCGCGACGCGCGCCCAGACGATCCTGTCGTGGCACACGGCAGTCGCGATCCACAATGCCAGCCCGCAGCTGGCGATCGAGTCGCTGATCATCCAGCTGCGCGGCCTGCCCGAGGCGGGGATATGAGCCCGAACGACGCGAGTGACGGAGGCGATCCGGGAGCGGAGCGCGAGGCCGGCCCGACGGCCGAGGCGGGCACCGCCAGCGAAGGTGCCCAGACGGGCGAGGCCGGCGAGCCGCGCAAGCGCCGTCGCCGGCGTCGGCGCCGCGAGCCGGGCGAAGCAGGTGCCGACGAGCCCCGCGCGGCCGCGGAGCCGCAGCCGGCGCAAGCGCAGCCGCAGCCGGCGCAGCCGCAGCCGGCGCAGCCGCTCGAGAACAGGTCGGACAACCGGCCGCGCCGCGACTGGAACGCGAAGTTCGCCGATCAGCCGCCCCGCACGGAGTCGCGCAACGAACCGCGCCCCGAGTCGCGCAACGAGCAGCGAAGAGACCAGCCGCGCAATCGCCCCGAGCGCAGCCAGCGCGCCGATAGGCCGCGCGAGCCGCAGTCAGAACGGCCGCGCGAGCCGCAGTCAGAACGGCGCGAGCCGCGCCGTGAGCCGCGCGAGGCCCGCCGCGACCGGCCGCAGCCCGCCGAGGCGCCTGCCCTGCCGGCGCAGACCTTCGAGCACGCCACGCCCCGGCTCCAGCCGCGCGCGCCGACCCCGCACCCCGACGACGAGCCCGACGCGGCGGCCGCCCCGGCGGTCGCCTGGGGTAAGGACGACGACGGCCCGCCGCCCGAGGTCACGCTGGCCGCCGATCTGCCGGCCGACGCGCCGGCCGACGACCCCGATCCGACGACGTTCCCGCTCGCCGACCAGCCGAGCGCGGTGCTGGGCGATGACGTCGCCAGCGTCACCGGCGTGCGCTACGTCGCCGGCGGCCGGATCCAGTGGTGCGACGCCGGCGACGCCGACTACGCCCGCGGCGAGCGCGTGCTGGTCGACGCCGAGCGCGGCACCCGCCTGGCGTGGATCGCGGTGCCGCCGGCGCGCAAGCCGGTCCGCGAGCGCGGCCTGCGCCGGGTGATCCGCCGCGCCAACGATCAGGACCTGCGCGCCGAGCGCGACGCCGGCGGCGCCGACGCGCTGCGCATCGCCAAGGACAAGGCGGCCGCGCTGCGCCTGCCGCTCAAGGTCTTCCGCGTCGAGTCGCTGGGGCCCGCCGGCCGCGGCGGCCGGGTCAACGTCTACTACACCACCGACGAGCGCCTCGACCTGCGCGACTTCATCCGCGACGTGTCCAGCGCGCTGGGCGGCGGCCGGATCGAGCTGCGCCAGCTCGGCGTGCGCGACGAGGCCAAGGCGGTCGGCGGCATCGGCTCGTGCGGCCTGACCCTGTGCTGCACGACCTGGCTGCCCGACTTCGTGCCGGTGTCGATCAAGATGGCCAAGGACCAGGGCCTGGTGCTCTCGCCGACCAAGGTGTCCGGCCAGTGCGGCCGGCTCAAGTGCTGCCTGGTCTACGAGCAGGCGGCGTACGCCGAGCTGCGCAAGGGCCTGCCCAAGCTCGGCAAGCGGGTGATCGGCGCGCGCGGCGAGGGTCGGGTCGTCGAGGTCGACGTCCTGCGCCAGCGGATCCGCGTGTCCTACGGCCCCGGCGACACCGAGGTCGTCCCGGCCGGCGAGGTCAAGCCGCTGTTCCCGTCGGGCAACCAGCCGCCGCGCCCCGCCGGCGACGACGCCCACGACGCGCCCGAGCCCGACGACGCTCACGACGCGCCCGAGCCTCACGGCGCGCCCGAGCCCGACGACGCGCACCTGCCCGAGCTCGATCCCACCGCCCTGCCCGACGACACCGACGACTGAGCGACCAGCCCTATGACCCAGCCCTTCTACATCTCGACGCCGATCTACTACGTCAACGACGTCCCGCACCTCGGGCACGCCTACACGACCATGGTTGCCGACACGATCGCCCGGTTCCACCGCATGCGCGGCGACGACACCCGGTTCCTGACCGGCACCGACGAGCACGGCCAGAAGATCGAGCAGACCGCCCGCGATCGCGGCCTGACCCCGCAGCAGCTGGTCGACCAGGTCGCGCCCCGGTTCGACGAGTGCTGGAAGGCGCTGGGCATCGAGCACTACCGGTTCATCCGCACCACCGAGCCGCGCCACAAGAACGTGGTCCGCGCGCTGTGGACCAAGATCCGCCAGACCAGCCCCGACGACCTCTACCTGGCGTCGTACCAGGGCTGGTACTGCGTCGGCTGCGAGGCGTTCTACACCGAGAGCCAGCTGGTCAAGGATGGCGAAAGCTGGGTCTGCGCGATCCACAAGAAGCCGGTCGAGTGGCTCGACAAGGAGCGCAGCTGGTTCTTCCGGCTGTCGAAGTACGCCGAGCCGCTGCTCCGCCACATCGAGGCCCACCCCGAGTTCATCCGCCCCGAGGCCTACCGCAACGAGATCGTCTCGTTCCTCAAGAGCGGCCTCCGGGACCTGTCGGTGTCGCGCACCAGCTTCCAGTGGGGCATCCCGGTGCCCGAGGCCGATCCGGAGGGCCTGTCGCACGTCATCTACGTGTGGCTGGACGCGCTGGTCAACTACCTCTCGGATCTGTGCCCCGACGACGGCACGATCGGCGGCGCCGACGTCGAGCGCTACTGGCCGCACGCGATCCACTTGATCGGCAAGGACATCCTGCGGTTCCACGCCGTGTACTGGCCGGCGTTCCTGCTCGCCGCCGGGCTGCCGCTGCCCGCGGGCATCTTCGCCCACGGCTGGTGGACGGTGCGCGGCGAGAAGATCTCGAAGTCGATGCCGGCGACGCGCATCGATCCGGTCAAGCTCGCCGACGCGCTCGGCGAGGGCTCGCCGCTCGGCCGCGCGATCGGCATCGACGCCATGCGCTACTACCTGCTGCGCGAGATGCCGCTGGGCAACGACGGCGACTTCACGTTCGAGTCGCTGTTCGGCCGGTTCAACGCCGAGCTGGCCAACGACCTCGGCAACCTGATCAACCGCAGCCTGACCCTGATCGGCAAGCTCGCGCCCGACGCGCCGCCGGCGCGCGACGACGTGCAGTACGCCGCGGGCGAGAACCCGTACTGGCAGCTCGAGTTCCACGCCGCCGAGGCGTGCAAGGCAGCCGCGGCCCAGTTCGACCTGCTCGCGCCGTCGCGCGCGCTCGAGGCGATCTGGCGGTTCGTCGGCACCGCCAACCGGTTCATCGATCAGACCCAGCCGTGGGTCATGGCGCGCAGCAAGGACCCGGCGCTGCCGCACGCGCTGTGGTGCCTGCAGTCGAGCCTGTGGCTGATCGCGCGGCTGATCGCGCCGGTGCTGCCGGCCACCGCCCAGGCGCTGCGCGGCTGGATCCACGACGGCGACGCCGCGATGACCTGGCCCGAAGCGGTCGATGGCCGCGTGCTGCCGCTCGCCCCCGCCACGCTCCACGCCGGGACGCCGTCGCCGCTGTTCCCGCGGCTCGACGACAAGCTGCAGCAGGCAGTCCTCGACAAGATCGTGCCGGCCGAGGTCCGCGCGGCCGCGGCGCCTACCAAGTCGCCTGCCGCCGTACCTGCACCCACGAAGGCGCCTGCGCCCGCGACGTCGGAGCCGCGATCGGCCGGGCTGG
>DASWOO010000301.1:0-5685 GCA_036404335.1 Kofleriaceae bacterium | reverse complement strand
CAGCCGCGGCAAGCCGGTCGCCTCCGGCGGCGCGACATCGATCGTCACCGCCGCGCCGGCCGGCGGCTGAGCGTGGACCGCGAAGCTGCCGGCCGCGTCGGTGGTCGCGATCGTCGACGGCAGGCCCTCGAACGTCAGCTGGACCTGCGCGCCGGGCAGCGGCTTGCCGTCCGGGCCGCTGACCACGCCGGTGATGGCCTGGCCGGCGGTGACGGTGAGCGGGCCGCCCGACCAGCCGGCGATCCGGCGCGGCGCGCTCGCACCATCCGACGGCACGACCAGCGCGTTGTACACGCCGCCGTTGAGCGGCACGGCCGCGCTGCCGGTCCCGTCGGTGAACGCCTCGACGATCGCGTCGGGCGTACCGGCGGGCGCGAGCTGGACGTAGGCTGGCACGCCGTGGCCGCCGGCGTCGACGACCTGCACGTTCGAGCTGCCGGCCATCGGCATCACGATCAGGCCGACGTCCTGGGCCGAGACGCCGCCGCGGAGCTGCGTGAACAGCTCGAGCGGCGCCGCGGTGTAGCGCTGCGGCGCGAGCACGCGCAGCCGCAGGGTCACGCTGCCGCCGAGCGGGTTGGCGACAGTCAGCGCGCGGCTCGCGGTCGAGCAGCTCGCGGGCGCGCCGGTCAGCACGAGCGCGATGTCGTAGACCCCGGGGTCGGGCGTGGCGAACTGGATCGCGCGGCCGTCGCCGGAGACCTGGACGGAGATCGCCGCGCCGTCGCGCATCACCGTCCACGCCGGGGTGAACGCGCCCGGGATATCGCCGAGCTGCGCGAGCACGGTGACCGTGGCGTTCGCGCCCGCGACCGGCGACGCCGGCGTGGCGTTCAGGGTCAGCGCGCACGGCGACGGGAACGCGCCGCCGCTGCCGCTGCCGTCGTCGCCCCCGCTGGCGCCCTCCTGATCGTTGGACGAGTCCAGGCCGCAGCCGGTGAGCGCGACGAGCAGGCCGAGCGAGATCAGGCGGTTCATCGGGCCTCGACGCGCCAGGTCTGGCGCTGGATGCAGGTGGTGCCGGCGAGTGAGCAGGTCGGCTGGTCGGCCGGGCAGCTCGGCGCCGGGTGAGCGCGATCGGTGATCTCGACGCGCAGCTCGACGACATCGCCCGGGCGATACGCCGATGGATCGAGCGCGACGCTGTTGCCGGTGGCGCCGGCCAGCGCCTGGAACGCGGCCTCGCCGGGCGGGTGGATCGACCACGCGAACCGGGCGCTGCCCACGCCCGACATCGCCGGATAGGGATCGAGGTCGTCGCTGACCAGCGGCACCTGGAACAGGGTCGGCGCGCTGATCGGCAAGGTCGCCGGCGCGGTCGCCGCGATCGGCTGCCACTGCGCGAGGCAGGGCGGCTGGTCGTCGAGCACGTGGACGGTCTGCGCCTGCTGCGCCTGCTTGCCGTGATCGTCGCTCGCCGTGACCGCGATCGACCAGTCGCCGACCTGATCGAGCACGAGGGTCCGGGCCACCGTCTGGTGCAGCGGGTCGACCGGCGGATCGAGGATCGGCCGCTCGGTCGTGGGGTGCGTGACCTGGCCCGCCGGCGAGGTCAGGGTCCAGGTCAGCTGGACGTCGGCCGCGGGATCGTCCGCCGGGCCGTCGGGATCGCCGTAGGTCGCGTACACGCCGACCGCGCCGCCGACCGAGGTGGTCTGCGGCTCGACCCGCACGCCGAGGGTCGGGCCGTCGTCGAGCACGACGCTGCGCAGCGCGGTGGTCTGGGCGCCGCGATCATCGGTCGTGGCGACCGCGATGTGGACGAGGTGCACGGGCAGCTCGCTCGACGGGACCATCTTGGGGATCGCGGTCATCGGCGTCGGCTGGTCGTCGATGTCGATCGACGCCGCCGTGTCACACGCGGCCTCGTCGCTGCACGCGAACACCTGCCAGTGATAGCGCAGCCGCTGATCGTCGCCGTCGGGGTCGTGGGCCAGCGCGTGGACCTGCACGGCGTCGCCGCGGTGGACGTTGTCGAACTCGGCGTCGCACGGCAGCGGCGCGGCGATGCCGTCGGCCGGCGGCGGGCACAGGCGCTGGACGCCGGCGACCTGCGGCCGATCGTTGATCGGATCCACATAGAAGCAACCGGTCGCGGACAACCCGGCGATGAGCAGCAACGGCCTCAAGCCTTCACGGTGCTGCAACCGGCCTGCCAGCCGCAAGTGGGCGAATCACACCGCGGCGTTTTCGGCCGCGGCGCAGATCGCGACATCGCTGTCGCGATCACGGATAGCAGCCGAGGGCCGGCACCGCGCGGATCGTGCAGTTGTCACGGATCGCGAAGTAGGCGTCCTTGCCGCCGGCGGCCACGTGGACCACGCCCGGCTTGAGCCGCAGCTCGGCGCCGCGCGGGTGGGCCGCGCCATCGATGGTCGCGTCGAGGTCGAGCTTGATGACCAGCTCGCGGCGCAGGCTGCCGGTCAGCTCGCGGGTCGCGCCCGGCGCGATGTCGGTGTCCTGGGTCCACTCGCCGGCCGGGTTGACGCAGCGCACGCTGTGGTGGCCGGCCGCGACCTCGAGCGGCTCGTTGCGCCGGCTGCCGCGATCGACGCCGTCGATCCAGACGTTGCACCACAGGTCGTTGCGGACGACGACGTGCCCGGGCGCCTGCGGCGCGGGCGCGATCACCGCGGCGTCGGGCGGCGCCGGGGGCGCGGGCGGCGCGGGCGGCGCGTCGGTGCTGCCGGCGTCGATCCGGCGCTCGGGCCGCGGCCGGGCTGTCCGGGCATCGGACACGGGCGCCGGCGCGTCGATCGCCACCGCCGCGTCGATCGCCACCGCCGCGTCGGGCGCCACGGCCGCGTCGGGCGCCACCGCGTCCGCCGGCGCGATCACCGGGACGACCTCGCCGGTCACCGCCGGCTCGCGCGCGATCATCATCGCCAGCGCCGTCGCCCCGCCGGCGACCAGCGCGCCGATCCCGGCGATCGTCAGCCCGCGCCGCCGCCGCGACGACCGGCCGCCGGCGATCACCCGCGCGATCAGCGCCATCACCGCCGGATCCGCCGGCGCCAGCGCCGCCGCGCGATCCGCCAGCCCCATCGCGCGCGGCAGCCGGTCCTCGGCGAGCGCGGCCCGGGCCGCCTGGACCACGGCCGCGACGACGACGGGCACCCGGTCGCGCGCGAACCGCTCGACGTCCTCGAAGTACGCCGCCAGCTCGTCGGCCGGCTCGCCGAGCCCGCCCGCGGCCACCAGGCCGCGCAGCGCCGCGGTCATCGCCACCGCGCTCGCCGGCCGCGCCGCCGGATCGGTCGCCATCGCGCCGACGACCAGCCGCGACAGCTCCGGGCCGCACGCCGGCCGGCGCTGGACCGGCGGCACCAGCTGGCCCGTCGCGATCATCGACATCACCTTCGCCGGCGACCCGCCGTACGGCAGCACGCCGGTCGCCAGCTGGTACACGGTCGCGCCCAGCGAGTACAGGTCGCTCTTCGCCGTCGCGGTGTCGCCGCTGGCCTGCTCGGGGCTCATGTACGCCGGCGTGCCGAGCAGCGCGCCGGTCTGGGTCACCAGCGAGCTCTCGGTCTCGAGCCGCGCCACGCCGAAGTCGGCGAGCAAGAGCCGCCCGCCTGGCGCGATCAGCACGTTGGCCGGCTTGATGTCGCGGTGGATCACGCCCCGGGCGTGCGCCGCGGCCAGCGCATCGGCGAGCACCGCGCCGACCGCGGCCGCGATCTCGGCGAGCATCGCGCCGCGCGCCTCGATCTCCTGCAGCAATGTCCGGCCTCGGACCAGCTCCATCACGATGTACGGCGGGTCGTCGGCCTCGGCGCCGCCGACGTCGTAGATCCGCAGGATGTTCGGATGCTCGAGGCCGGCCGCCGCTCGCGCCTCGCGCTGGAACCGGCGCACGATGTCCGGGCGCCGCGCCAGGTGCGGAAACAGCACCTTGACGGCGACATCGCGGCGCAGCTCGCGGTCGCGCGCGCGGAACACCGTCGCCATGCCGCCCTCCCCCAGCTCCTCTCCGATCTCGTAGCGCCCGAGCACGTCGCCGGCCCGGATCTGACGCGGCCCTTTGCCGCGCTCGACGTCCACGCCTAGCTAGCCGACCAGATGACGTGGTTGGTCTTGCCAACCGCCTTGGCGGCCTTCATCGCCCGGCCGAGCCGGCGCCCCAGCTCGTCGGGGCCGTTCGCCAGGGTGAGCCCGTCGGTGTGGGCGATCGCCAGGACCAGGCCGAGCGACGCCGCGTCGCCGGGGAACGTCGCGCGCTTGGCGTCGAACGCCGACTCGGCGCTGTCGACGAACGGCCCGACGTGCTCGGGCGACATCACGGCGATGAAGTCCGAGCCGCCGATGTGGCCGACGAACGCACCGCCGCCCGACGACTGGCGCGCCGCGTCGAGCAGCCACTGGCCGAGGTTGCGGACGGTGTCCTCGCTGCGCGCGATGCCGATCGTGTCGGCATAGCTGTCGAAGTTGAGGACGTCGATATGGACGGCCGCCGTCGGCTTGCCGCTCTTGAGCGCGCCCTCGATCTCCTCGTCGATCGCCCGCGAGCCCGGCAGGTTGGTCGACGGGCTGCGGTCGCGCTCGCGGCGCGCCGAGCGGATCAGCGCCTTGACCCGGGCGCCGAGCTCCCGCAGGTCGAACGGCTTGGACATGTACGCGTCCGCCCCGGCCTCGAGCCCCGCGACCTGATCGTCGACCTGCGCGAGCGCGGTCAGCATCAGGATCGGGATCCGCGACCACATCACGTCGGCCTTGAGCCGGCGCGCGACCTCGAGCCCGTCGACGCGCGGCATCATGACGTCGAGCACGAGCAGGTCCGGGTCGTGGGCCTTGACGATTCGCAGGGCTTCTTCGCCGTCGCGTGCGCGGAGGCACAGGAAGCCGGCATCACCGAGCGCCATGTTGACCATGTGCGCGATGGCGTCGTCGTCCTCGGCGATCACGATCTTTTTCAAGAGCATCGGATCGCTCGATTGATACCACCAACACGGCCCCCCGCGCCATGGTAAGCATCCAACTTGGACACTCGCCTCGATCCCCACGTCGAGACCACCACGCTCGATAACGGCCTCGCGGTCACCACCGTTGCGCTGCCGCACCTGCACACCGCAGTGGTTGCGCAGTTCATCAAGGTGGGCGCCCGGTTCGAGACTCCGGAGGATAACGGGCTCTCGCACTTCACGGAGCACATGCTGTTCCGGGGGACCGAGCGCTACGCCACCTCGCTGGCGCTCAATACCGCGGTCGAGCAGCTGGGCTCGACCTTGCACGCCGAGACCGGCCGCGACTACACGCTGTTCCAGCTGGCGCTCGAGCCCGAGCTGGTGTCGCCGGCGATCGAGGTGCTCGGCGAGCTGCTGTCGCGGCCGCGGTTCTCCGACATCGAGCTCGAGCGCGAGCTGGTGCTCGAGGAGATCAACGAGGACTACGACGAGCAGGGCGTCGAGATCAACGCCGACGACATCGCCCGCGGCCTGGTGTTCGAGAACCACCCGCTCGGCCAGCGGATCATCGGCCCGCGCAGCAACGTCGAGCGGTTCACCGGCGCCGACGTCCGCCGCCACTTCTCGACGTTCTACGGCGCGCGCAACGCGAACCTGTGCGTCGCCGGGCCGGTCGAGCACGGCCGGGTGGTCGAGGCCGCCGTCCGCGCACTGTCGAGCCTGCCCGCCGGCCAGCGCGCCGAGGTCTCGGCCGCGCCGACGCCGGCGACGGGGCCCCGGC
>DASWOO010000300.1:0-3269 GCA_036404335.1 Kofleriaceae bacterium | reverse complement strand
CTCGCGGGCTGGCCGGCCGTCATGCCCTCCTACGCCGGGCAGGTGGACGAGGAGGGGCTGATCGACCTGATCGCCTACCTGCGCACCCTTCGCTCCGGCCTCGGCCCCACCCGCGGCGGAGCCCCCGCATGACCGACGCCGCCCTGCCTCCGCCCGGCGTCGCCGGAGCGCCCAAGTCTTCGGCCGGCGCCCGCGTCACCGGCCGCCCGCGCCCCGAGCCCGTGGACAAGCCGCAGACCGGCAGCTTCTGGACCGATGGGACCACCGTTCGCTCGTGGCTGCTCACCACCGATCACAAGCGGATCTCGCTGATGTTCTTCGCCGCGACCCTGGTCGCGCTGATGCTCGGCGGCGCGTTCGCGATGCTGCTGCGGACCAAGCTGTTGACCCCGGGCCCCGGGTTCATCGAGCCGCTGACCTACAACCGGCTGTTCACCCTGCACGGCGTGGTCATGGTGTTCATGTTCATGATCCCGGCGATCCCGGCGGTGTTCGGCAACTTCATGGTGCCGATGATGCTCGGCGCCAAGGACCTCGCGTTCCCGCGGCTCAACCTCGCCAGCTTCTACGTCTACCTGACCGGCGCGGCGCTGACCCTGTGGGGGATGATCCACGGCGGCGCCGACACCGGCTGGACGTTCTACGCGCCGTACGCGACGACGTCCCCGACCGACGTCGCGCCGATCGCGATCGGCGTGTTCGTGCTCGGCGTGTCGTCGATCATGACCGGGGTCAACTTCATCGCCACGACGCACATGCTGCGGCGCAAGGGCCTGCGCTGGTTCGGCATGCCGATCTTCGTGTGGTCGATCTACGCGACCAGCATCATCCAGGTGATCGCGACGCCGGTGCTCGGCCTCGCGGTGATCCTGGTCGCGCTCGATCACGTGATGCACCTGGGGATCTTCGATCCGGCGCTCGGCGGCGATCCGGTGCTGTTCGAGCACCTGTTCTGGTTCTACTCGCACCCGGCGGTCTACATCATGATCCTGCCGGCGATGGGCGTGATCAGCGAGATCGTGCCGACGTTCGCGAAGAAGCAGCCGCTGTCGTACAACATGCTGGCGTACTCGGCGCTCGGCATCGCGTTCATCGGCTTTCTGACCTGGGGCCATCACCTGTTCGTCGCCGGGATCTCGCAGCTCGACGCCGCGCTGTTCGGCGCGATGTCGATGGTCGTGGCGATCTTCTCGGCGATCAAGGTGTTCTCGTGGATCGGCACGCTGTATCGCGGGTCGATCACGTTCAACACGCCGATGCTGTACTTCTTCTCGTTCATCTACCTGTTCGCGTTCGGCGGGATGACCGGGATCGCGGTCGCGACCACGTCGCTCGACATCCACTGGCACGACACCTACTTCGTGATCGCGCACTTCCACTTCATCATGATCGGCGGGACGCTGACCGCGTTCCTCGGCGGGATCCACTACTGGTTCCCCAAGATGTTCGGCCGGATGTACCCCGAGCGCTGGGGGCTGAGCTCGGCGGGGCTGGTGTTCGCCGGGTTCAACCAGACGTTCGTGCCGCAGTTCCTGCTCGGCAACGCCGGCATGCCGCGGCGCTACTACAGCTATCAGGTGCGCTATCAGGTTCTCAACGTGATGTCGACGTGCGGCCCGTACCTGCTCGGCGCGGCGCTGCTACTGACCTTGATCTATCTGCTGATCTCGCTGCGCTGGGGCCAGCGCGCGGCGCCCAACCCGTGGGGCTCGCGCGGCTTCGAGTGGCGGTCGCCGTCGCCGCCGCCGGTCCACAACTTCCTGCGGCCGTTCGATCCGGCGCGCGGGCCGTACGCGTACGACGAGCCGCCGCCCGACGACACCACGCCGACGCCGCGAGCGTCCACATGACGGTGGTCCACGAGCAATACGAGTCGCTCGAGCGGCAGCACGACACCGCGCGGCTCGGCATGTGGCTGTTCCTCGGCAGCGAGTCGCTGCTGTTCGCCGGGCTGTTCGCGCTGTACGCGGCGTACCGCTTCGTGTACCCGGCGGAGTTCCACGCCGCGGCGGCGCACGCCAATGTCGTGCTGGGCTCGATCAACACGTATCTGCTGTTGACCTCGAGCCTGACCGTCGCGCTCGCGATCCATGCCGTGCGGCGGGGGCAGCGGCGCCGGAGCGTGGCGCTGCTCGCGACGACGATGGCGCTCGGCGTCGCGTTCCTCGTGCTCAAGGGCCTCGAGTACGCCGAGCACCTGCGCGACGGCATCGCGCCCGGCGCGTACTACCACGCGGCCGGTCCGGCGCCGCACGGCACGGTGCTGTACGTGACGCTGTATTACCTGCTGACCGGCATGCACGCGCTGCACGTCACCGGCGGGCTGTGCATGCTCGGCTGGCTGGCGTGGCGCGCGCGGCGCGGCGACTTCACGCCCGAGTCGCACATCGCGCTCGAGCTCGGCGGGCTGTACTGGCACCTGGTCGATCTGGTGTGGATCTTCCTGTGGCCGCTGATCTACCTGGTGGGCTAGCGCATGGCGAGCGAACCGGATAAGCGCTCTCGCGAGCTCGGCGCCACGGGCTACATCGCGGTCTGGCTCGCGCTGGTCGTGCTCGCGACCGTCACGCTGATCGCGTCGCGGCTGGTGCCGGGCGGCGCTGGCCTGGTGATCGCGTTCGTGGTCGCGCTGGCCAAGGCCGGCCTGGTCCTCGCGTTCTTCATGCACCTGGCGAGCGGCCGGCCGGTGCACCGCGTCGTGTTCGCGCTAGCGATGGGCTTCCTGGTGCTGCTCGTGCTCGGCGTGCTGTCCGACGTCGGCATGCGCTCGCTGGCCAGCGCGTACGTCGACGACCTGGGCGGGACGCCGTGAAGGTGATCGCCGTGGTCGGCGGCGGGTTCTCGGGAACGATGACGGCGGCGCAGCTCGTCCGGCGCGCGGGCGAGCAGGGCCGCGCGCTGCGGGTCCTCGTGTTCGACCGGGCCGCGGCGTTCGCGGCCGGCGTCGCCTATCGCACGGCCGACGATCGGCACCTGCTCAACGTGCCGGCGGGCAAGATGAGCGCGTGGCCGGATCGGCCCGACAGCTTCCTCGACTGGGCGCGGGCCCAGCTCGGCGCGCAGGTCGCCGGCGGCGACTTCCTGCCGCGCCTGCAGTTCGGCGCCTACCTGCGCGATCAGCTGCGCTCGGCGCCAGGCGGCGCCATCGAGCTCGTCCCCGACGACGTGCTCGGCGTCGCCGCGCGCGGCCCCGGCTTCACCGTCCAGCTCGCGGGCTCGGCGATCGACGTCGACGCCGCGGTCCTCGCGATCGGCCACCGCCAGCCCTC
>DASWOO010000299.1:0-3370 GCA_036404335.1 Kofleriaceae bacterium | reverse complement strand
CGTGATCGCTGGCGTCGAGGTCGTGAAGTTGCAGCCGGCCGTGAGCGTGATGCTCGCGCTGATCGTTCCGGCGTCGGTCATCAGCGTCGACGAGCCGTTCGCCGTCCCGCCGATCGCCACCGCGCCGAAGTCCACCAGCGTCGGCGTCGCCGTCACCGTCGCATGAGCAGCCCTGCTCCCTCCAATCCAGCACGCCACCAGCAACAACACGCACCAACACTTCGGCATCCAGCAACGCTCCCCGAGCACACAGCATTGCGCTCGGCGAAACTCTACCGGAGCGAGGCCACCGCTGACGACGCCACGCGCACTTCCGGCGCACGACCTCCGCATTACCAACCCGGCGCCTCCAGGCCCGGCGTTACCTGGCGCCCTCACCCGTGGCC
This sequence comes from Kofleriaceae bacterium, assembly GCA_036404335.1. GTDB lineage: Bacteria > Myxococcota_A > Polyangia > Haliangiales > Haliangiaceae > JABFXX01. Next base: position 2,984 of record DASWOO010000299.1, on the reverse strand, counting down.
GCGCGGTGCCGCATTTCCAGGCGCCGCATTCCCAGGCGCCGCATTCCCAGGCGCCGCATTTCCAGGCATCGCGCGAGATGGCGAGATCCGAGCGCCAGCTCGGCGCGACTACTTGCCAGGTGGCCTCACCTGTGACTGCGCCCCCGGCCCCGCCGCCGCCGGCACCGGGAAGCCGCGCTTCTTGAGCAGCGCCGTCACGTCCGGGTCGCGGCCGCGGAACTGGCGATACGCCTCGCTGCGGTCGGTCGTGTTGCCCGGCGCGAGGATGTACGTGCGCAGCTTGCCGGCGACGCCGGGGTCGAACACGTTGCCGGTCTCGGCAAAGGCCTCGCGGGTGTCGGCGTCCATCACCTCCGACCACAGGTAGCTGTAGTAGCCCGCCGAGTACGCGTCGCTCGCGAACAGGTGCGTGAACTGGGTCAGCCGGTGGCGCATGCCGACCTCGCGCGGCGCGCCGATCTTGGCCAGCGTGTCGCGCTCGAACGCCGCCACGTCGGCCACGCCGTCGGGGTTGACGTGCAGCTCCATGTCGAGGATCGCCGACGCCAGGTACTCCACCGTCTGGTAGCCCTGGTTGAACTTGCTCGACCGCGTCACCTTGTCGACCAGCGCCTGCGGCATCGGCTGGCCGGTCTTGTAGTGCCTGGCGAACTTGTCGAGGACCGGCCGGCTCAGCACCCACGACTCGTGGACCTGCGACGGATACTCGACGAAGTCGCGCGGCGTGCCGCCGAGCTCGGGGTACTTCGCCTCGGACAACAGGCCATGCAGCGCGTGACCGAACTCGTGGAACAGCGTCCGCGCGTCATCGAGCGAGATCAGCACCGGCTCGCCCGGCGCGCCGGCGACGAAGTTGTTATTGTTCGACGCGATCGACGTCTGCACCGTGCCGGTGAACGCCTCGTGGCGGCGATAGCCCGTCGTCCACGCGCCCGAGCGCTTGCCCTTGCGCGCGAAGTAATCGCCGTAGAACAGGCCGACGAACGCGCCGCTGTGCTTGTCCTTGACCTCCCACACCCGCACCTGCGGCTCGAACACGGGCACCTTGCCGGTGATCTCGGTGAACGTCAGGCCGTACAGCTGCTCGGCCATCCACTGCGACGCCGCGATCATATTGTTGAGCTCGAAGTACGGCTTGAGCTCGTTGTCGTCGAGGTCGTACTTCGCCTTACGGACCTTCTCGGCGTAATACAGATAGTCCCACGGCTCGAACGGCAGCTTCAGGTGATCGCGCCGGGCGAGCTTCTCCATGTCAGCGACCTCCTCGTGGACGCGCGCCACCGCCGGAGCCCACACCTTCATCATCAGCGCGCGCGCCTGCTCGGGATCCTTGGCCATCGTGTCGGCCATCCGCCAGTGCGCGTGCGACGGATAGCCGAGCAGCTTCGCGCGCTCGGCGCGCAGCTTGACGATCTGCGCGATCGTCTGGTGCGTGTCGTTGGCGTTGCCGTTGTCGCCGCGGTCTTTGAACGCCTTCCACACCTTCTCGCGCAGCTCGCGCCGCGCCGACCCCGCCAGGAACGGATCGACGCTCGACCGCGTGTTGACGACGACCCACTTGCCGTCCAGCTTGCGCTCCGTCGCCGCCGCCGCCAGCGTCGCCTTGAACGACGACGACAGCCCGTCGAGGTCCTTTGGCCCCAGCTCGATCCACGAGTTCTCGTCCGCCAGCACCTGCTTGCTGAACTCGGCGAACAGCCCGGCCAGCTGCTCGTTGATCGCGCCGACCTTGGCCTTGTCCTCGCCCGACAGCCGCGCGCCCGCCTTGATCAGCCGGTCGTGCATCAGCTCGACGACCCGCCGCTGATCCGCCTCGAGCCCCGCCCGCGCGTCGTACACCGCCATGATCCGCCCGAACAGCCGCGTGTTGAACGTGACCTTGTCGCGCATCGCCGCCATCTTCGGCGACCACTGCTTCTCGACCGCCTGGACCTCGGGCGTGCTCAGGTTGCCCACCATCGTCGAGAACAGCGTCTCCGCCCGCTGCAGATATCGCCCGCTGTCTTGCATCGCCGCGATCGTGTTCGCGAACGTCGCCGGCTCGGCGCTCTCCGCGACCGCGTCGATCTCCGCCAGCGACAGCTGCATCCCCAGCTCGAACGACTTCGCGAACTGCGCGACGTCCAGCTTGTCCCACGGCGGCACGCCCTCGTACGGCCCCGTCCACGGCTTGAGCAGCGGATCCTGGTCCGCCAGCCCCTTGAGCCGCCGCACCTCGGCCAGCGCCTGCGCTCGCTGGTCCGCGGCCGCCGGCGCCCCGCTCGGCGCCCCGGCCCCGTCCGCCACCGCCGGCTGCGGCCGCACCCTGCTCGGCGAGCCTCCGCACCCCAGGGTCAACGCAATCGCAACCATCGCACGTTGGGTCTTCACCCCGCGACTCTATCGACTCCCTCCCACGCCGCCAACGCGCGACACACCGCGACACAGACGTTCGCCCCAGTCAGCGGACGTCGAGGTCCTGCAACTGGATGTTGCCATCGATGGCATATAGCGCCGCGAGGTCTGCCGCCATGTCGGTCCCCGGCGCCGGCAGCGGCGCACGCCTGACCCCGGTGCTCGGCCAGACGACGATCACGTGGTAAGCGCCAACAACCCTGGCTTCGACCTCGACGGTTAGCGTCTTGCCGTCGACGCTGCAGCCTTCGGACCTCACGCCTGGCCCGCACCATCGCACCAGCTCGCGCTCGCGATATACGCGAACATCGGAGCCAGCCGTTGCCCGCACGTGCACCGAGTCGCCGACCCTGCCCTGCAGCGCGGACCCACCCCTCTCTGCCCGGCGCGGCACGATCTCGATCTGAGCGACCTGCATGGACGCCTCGCCGCCGACCGCGAACCAGCCGATGATCACGGCGATCATCGCCGTGGCCAGCAAGCTGCCGGCAAACCACGGCTTGCCCGTCGACTTCGTGGCGCGCGTTTCGACCTCGCCTTGCTCGATCGCGCGCCACACGCGCGCTTGCCAGTTCGGATCGCCCATCGCG
>DASWOO010000298.1:0-12257 GCA_036404335.1 Kofleriaceae bacterium | reverse complement strand
CGTAGTACTTCGAGCCGAGCAGGCCCTGCTCCTCGGCCGCGACGAACAGGATCAGCACCGAGCGCCGCGGCGGGTGCGGCAGCCCCTTGTAGGCCTTGGCGATCGCCAGGACCTGGGCGACGCCGGCGCCGTTATCCAGCGCGCCGTTGTAGATCTTGTCGCCGGTCGCGTCAGGCTTGCCGATGCCGAGGTGATCGTGGTGCGCCGAGTACACGACCAGCTCCTGACCGAGCTGCGGGTCGGCCCCCTTGAGCAGGCCCATGACGTTGGCGGTCTTGCCGCGCGTCACCTTGTTGCTGAAGCTCATCGACGTGCGGATGCCGAGCGGCACCGGCTGGAACTCCTTGTGCCGGGCCGACTCGATCAGCTGCGGCAGATCCTTGCCGGCGAGCGCGACCAGCTGCTTGGCCGCGTCCTCGGTCAGCCAGCCCTGGACCTGCACGTGCGGCTGGCCCTCGTCGGGCAGCGAGAACTGCTCGCCCGACCACGAGGTCTGCACGACCTGGAACGGGTAGCCCGCCGAGGGCGTGGTGTGGATGATGATCGCGCCGGCCGCGCCCTGCTTGGCCGCGGTCTCGTACTTGTAGCCCCACCGGCCGTACCACAGCCGCGTGGTGCCCGCGAACATCGCCGGATCCCAGTCCGGATCGTTGTTGAGCACGAGCAGGACCTTGCCCTTCAGATCCTTGCCCTTGAAGTCATCCCAGCCAAACTCGGGCGCCTGGATGCCGTAGCCGACGAACACGACCTCGGCGTTCTTGATCGCGCCCTTGTCGGTCTGGACGCCGCTGCTCGCGATGTACTGATCGTTCCACTTGGCGTCGAAGGTCTTGCCGCCCTTGGTGAAGCTCCACTTCGATGGCATCGACGCGGTCACGCCGACCAGCTCGAACGGCTGGTCCCACGCGCCGGCCTCGCCGCCCGGCTCGTAGCCCATGGTCTTGAGCTGATCGATCAGGTACGCGCGGGCGGCGACATCGCCGCGCGTGGTCGGGCCGCGGCCCTCGAACTCGTCCGCCGAGATCTTGGCGATCTGCGTGCGCAGGAGCTCGCCGGTGATCGCCTTGGCCGCGCGCTCGGCCACCGCGTACGGGTCGGGCGGCACCGCCGTGGGCACGGGCGCAGGGGCCGGTGCCGGCGGCAGCGCCGGCGCCTCGGGCGCGGGCGCCGGGTGGCTGCACGCCACCAGCGCGGTCAAAAGCAAGATCGGTCTAGCCAGCATCAGGGGCCCTCGCTGCGAAGTTGTGCCCGCAACGTAGCCTGCTAATGCACGAGGAACCAGCGCGCGCCGGACATCACCTCGAGGTGGAAGTGATTGCGGTGAGGCCGGTTGAAGTTCGGCGTCAGCACGACGTTGAACAGGTGCTGGTCGACCGCCGCGCACAGGATCTCGCGCAGCCGGAGCCCGTCGGGCGTCGACGGCCGGGGCCCGGCGCCATCGCCGCAGGTCTTCGCGCCGATCGCGCCGTGGAAGTCCTTGAGCACGTCGAGCGTCTTGCCGCTGGCGTCGATGAACCGGCCGGCGTCGAGCGCGAGCCCGCCGTTGTGCTGGCCGCCGAGCTTGCCCTCGGGCCAGCCGTGCGGCGGCCGGTACATCGAGTAATGGCGGACCTCGACGATGTCGTGGGCGGCGAGGATCTCGGCGAAGTCATCGAGCGCGAGGACCAGCCGGCAGTCGGCGATCTCGTACGGGCTGGCCTCGCGCTGCGCGTCGTTGCCATCGGTCCGGAAGGTCACCCCGTGCAGCTCGCCGTCGATCCGGACCGGCGCCAGCACGCCCTTGGCGTCCTCGCGGGTGAAGTCGATGTCGCGCCTGGTCAGCTCGGCCTCGCACGCGTCCTGGTCGAGCGCGCCGTAGCGGACCGCCGGCGTGTCGACCGCGTCGGACGGCGCCGAGATGTGCGCCTGCATCGCGCGGAACCGCCGGCGCTTGGCCGTGGCCGCGCTCGAGGCCTTCGAGGTCTTCGACGACTTCGCCGGCCGCAGCGGCGTTGGTTTGCCCGGCTTGTCCGACGGCGGCGGCGCATCGGCGTACACCGGCGCGGTCACCGCGCAGCCGAGCGCGAGCGCGCCGAGCAGGGCCGGGAGGATCCGCGTCACCCGCCGAACCTAGCAGCGGATCGGCCCGGCGTCCCAGATCTTGGCGCTCACTGATGCGTGATGCCGGCGCGGTTGCCGCGCAGCACGAACTTCTGGATCTTGCCGGTGGCGGTCTTGGGCAGCTCGGTCACGAAGTGAAACGCCTGCGGGCACTTGAAGTGCGCGAGGCGATCGCGCGTGAACTGGCGCAGCTCGGCTTCGCTCGCCGCCGCGCCGGCGCGCAGGATCACGAACGCGTGCGGGCTCTCGCCCCACTTCTCGCTCTGCATGCCGACCACTGCGACCTCCTGCACCGCCGGGTGGCGCAGCAGCACGCCCTCGACCTCGACCGACGAGATGTTCTCGCCGCCGCTGATGATCACGTCCTTGATCCGGTCGCGGACCTCGACGAAGCCATCGGGGTGGACGACCGCGGCGTCGCCCGAGTGGAAGAACCCGCCGCGCAGCGCGGTCGCGCTGGCCTCCGGATCGTTGTAGTAGCCCGCCATCACGACGTTGCCGCGCACGACGATCTCGCCGATCGTCTGGCCGTCGGGCGGCACCTCCTGATCGTGCTCGTCGACGACCCGCAGCTCGCCCGAGGTGATGAGCTCCACGCCCTGCCGCGCCTTGATCACCGCGCGCTCGGTGGCCGACAGCTGGGCGTGGCCCGGCCGGACCTCGCACACGGTGATGAACGGCGCGGTCTCGGTCAGGCCGTAGACGTGGGTGATCACCCAGCCGAGGTCCTGCTCGATGCGCTGGATCGTCGCGGCGGCGGGCGGCGCCCCGGCGGTCAGCACCCGCACGCCCGGCCGCGCGGTCCGGCGCAGCTCGTCGGGCGCGTTCGCGATGCCGATCAGCACGGTCGGCGCCGCGCACAGCATCGTGACCTCGTGCGCGGCGACCGCTTCAAAGATCTTCGGCGGCTCGACCCGGCGCAGGCAGACGTGCGTGCCGCCGACCGCGGTCACCGTCCACACGAAGGTCCAGCCGTTGGCGTGGAACATCGGCAGGGTCCACAGGTAGCGCTCGCGGAGCGCCGCCATCGGCACGTGCAGCAGCGTGCCGACGGTGTTCATGTACGCGTTGCGGTGCGTGATCATCACGCCCTTGGGCCGCGCCGTCGTGCCGCTGGTGTAGTTGATGGTCAGGAGCTCGCGCTCGTCGATCTCGGCGCGCTCGAACGCGCCGTCGCTCGCGGCGATCAGCGCCTCGTAGTCGAGCCAGCCGTCGCGCTGGCCCTCGAGCGCGACGTAGTGCTCGACCGCGGGCAGCTGGTCGCGGATGCCGTCGACCATCGCGAGGTAGTCGGGGTGAGCGCAGACGATCTTGGCGCCGGAGTGGGTGATGATGTACTGGAAGTCGTCGGCGGTGAGCCGGTAGTTGATCGGCACGACCACCGCGGCGAGCTGCGGCACGGCGTAGAACGACGCCAGCTGCGCGTGGGTGTTGGGCGCGATGTACGCGACCCGATCGCCGCGGCCGACGCCGAGCTGGCGCTGCAGCACGGCCGACCAGCGGTCGCAGCGCGCGAAGAACTGCGCGTAGGTCAGGCGCAGCTCGCCGTCGATGACGGCCTCGTGGTCGGGGTAGAGCCGCCGGGTCCGGCGCATGAGCTCGAGCGGCGAGAGGGGCGTCTCCATCGGCGCGGTGAGCATCTCACGCCGCTGCCGGCCCGGCGCGGATTTGTGGCGCGCTAGCCCTTGGTCACCCGGTTGCGGCCCTCGTGCTTGGAGCGATAGAGCGCCTTGTCGACCCGGGCGATCAGGCCTTCGGCGGTGTCGCCGGCTTGCCACTCGGCGATGCCCATGCTCGCGGTGAACTTGAGCTTGGTGGTCGGATCGACCTCCCAGTCGCTCTGCGCCAGCTCCTCGAGCATCTTGCGCGCCTTGCGCAGCCCCGGCCGCAGCTCGGCGCTGGGCAGGATCATGCCGAACTCCTCGCCGCCGCACCGGGCGACCATGTCCGACTCGCGGACCCGCCCGCGCAGGAAGCCGACGAACGCGGTCAGCACGCGGTCGCCGACCGGGTGGCCGTAGGTGTCGTTGACCTTCTTGAAGTGATCGATGTCGGCGAGGATCAGCGTGAAGGTCCCGCGCCCGGCGGTCGCCAGCGCGCAGCGCCGCGCCAGCTCCTCGTCGAACGCGCCGCGGTTGGCCGCGCCGGTCAGCGGATCGGTCCGCGCCTCGGTCTTGGCCTTGGCGACGTGGATCCGCAGCTCCTCGATCTCGCTGCGCAGCGCGCGGGTCGCGGTCGACTCCTCCGCCTGGCGCTCGGCGATCGCGGTGCGCAGGCCCTGGACCTCGGCGGTGATCGCCGCGCGCATCCGCACGAGGTCGGCGAGCTTGGACGCGGCCTCGAGCCGCGCGCCGTTCTCGAGCAGCCGGCGGTGATAGGCGGCGGTGCCGGTGGAGATCCCGGCGATGCCGTCGCTCAGGACCTGGATGATCCGGCGCAGCTCGGCGTCGCGGTGGTCGAGGTACTCGCGCTCGCGCTCGGCGAAGCCCAGGATCTCGCGCTGCTGGCGGACGGTCTCGGCGGCGAGCTCGGCGCCGGCCGCGGGGTCCTTGAGCCGGCCGGCCAGCGCGCTCAGCCCGGCCTTGACCTCGGTCGCCCCGAGCTCCTCGAGATCGAGCACCAGCGCCCGGACGCAGCCGAGCATCGAGGTCGCCACCGCCTCGAGCGACGACACCCGGGTGCGCGCCATGTCGAGATCCACCGCGAGCTCGCCCCGCTCCCGCCGCTCGCGCAACCCAGCCAGAAGGCTCATGGCCGTGCATTCGGCCGAAGCCTTGGTTTTTATAGGCGGGCGGCATCCGCCCACTGACATGTGGGCGTGGGGTGCAGCATTTTGCGCGAGGCCGCGAGGCGCAGGTGACATGTCTGCGGCTTGCCCGGGCGTGACAGCCAGAGGCAGGGCTTGCGAGCCACCCCCCGGTCTCCTACCCTCGCGTCATGGACCAGGCGCTTCGGCGCGGCGCGATCCTCCTCGGCAAGTACCGCGTCGACGAGGTGCTCGGCCAGGGCGGCATGGGCGTGGTCCTCAAGGTCACGCACCTGCAGCTCGGCGAGGTGCTCGCGATCAAGATCCTGCTGCCGCACGGCGCCGCGCAATCGGAAACCCACGCGCGGTTCATGCGCGAGGCCCAGTCGGTCGCCCGGCTGCGCGGCGAGCACGTCGCGCGCATGGTCGACGTCGGCGTGCTGCCCGACGGCTCGCCGTACATGCTGATGGAGTACCTGCACGGCACCGACCTCGCCGCCGAGCTGCGGCGACGGGCGAAGCTGCAGGTCGGCGAGGCGGTCGACTACGCACTACAGGCCTGCGCGGCGCTCGCCGAGGCCCACGCCAACGGCATCGTCCACCGCGACATCAAGCCGGGCAACCTGTTCCTGACCACCCGGCTCGACGGCACGCCGCTGGTCAAGATCCTCGACTTCGGCATCTCCAAGGATCCGTCGGGCGAGGCCGAGCCGCTGACCCAGACCCAGACGATGATGGGCACGCCGGGCTACATGTCCCCCGAGCACATGAAGGCGACCCGGGAGGTCGATGCCCGGACCGATCTGTGGTCGCTCGGCGTCGTGCTCTACGAGAGCCTCAGCGGCCACCGGCCGTTCGCGGCCGACTCGTTCTCCGCCGTCGTCATCCGGGTCGCGACCGAGCCGCCCCAGCCGATGACGCGCGACATCCCCGACGCGTTGCAGCGCGTGGTGCTGCGCTGCCTCGAGAAGGACCGCAACGCGCGCTGGCCGAGCGCGGCCGAGCTCGCGGCGTCGCTCGTGCCGTTCGCGCGCGATCCCGTGGCCGCCGCCCGGGCCGCCGAGCAGGCGCGGGTGCTGGGCCGCGGCCCCCGGCCGCGCACGGTGCCGGGGGCGGATCAGGGCCGGCCGTCGGCGACGCACCGCACGCCCGCGGTCGGCCAACCGTCGGCGCGGCCCGAGCCGAGCCAGCGCCGGATGCCGCCGCCGACGACGCTGACCGGCAGCTCCGGCGCCTCGCGGCGGCTCGGCAAGCCGCGGCAGCTGGCCTACGGGCGCATCGTCGTGGCGGCCGGCTTGCTGCTGGGCGTGATCGGCGGCGGGGTCTGGCTGGCGCTGCGGCCCGGCTCCGGCGCGGGCTCGGGCGACGGCGACGCCGCCAAGGGGTCGGCGACCAGGCCAGCGCCGGTGACGCCGCCGGTCGCGATGCAGCCGATCCCGATGCAGCCGATCGCGGTGCAGCCGGTCACGCCGCCGGTGCCGACGCCGCCGATCGATCCCGCGGCCGGCTCGGCCGGCTCGGCCACGGGCTCGGCCGGCGTCGCCACCGGATCGGCCGGCGTCGCCACCGGATCGGCCACCGGATCAGCCGCCGAGCCTGCCGCCGGCTCGGGCAGCGACGCCATCGCCGCGACCCCGCCGGTCGCCGACGCCCGGCCCGCGCCGGCGCGCCCGGCCTCGCCGTGCGACACGCTCGACCTCGGCGACACCATCGCGACGGCGGCGAAGCAGTACGCCGGCGGCTCGGCGCGCTCGGCGCTCGCGCTGATCACCAAGGCGCTCGACTGCCGCCACAGCGACAACATGTACCGGAACGCCGGCATCTACGCGTGCGGCGCGCTCGATGTCCGGGCGGCGAAGCTGTACTACGCCAAGACCTCGCCGCAGCTGCAGCCGCAGATCGCGCAGAAGTGCCACCAGGTCGGCCTCGACCTCGGCGTCATCGCCCCCGCGCCGGCGACGCCGGCGGTCGCGTGCAACACGATCAAGATCGACGACGTCATGTCGCGCGCCGCCAGCCACTACGCCGGCGGCAACGCCAAGCTCGCGCTGTCGCTCACCGAGAACGCGCTCGCCTGCCAGCAGAATGGCCGGATGTACTGGCTGGCCACGATGTACGCGTGCGCGGCCGGCGACCGGGCGCACGCGCGCCAGTACTTCCGCCACGTCGCCGCCGAGCTTCAGCCCAAGCTCGAAGAGCGCTGCACCCAGCAGCACGTCATCGTCCGGACCCCGTAGCCGCCGCGGCGCTCGGCGGAGGGCTCGCGAGGTACACCGATCGGCTCGGGAACGCGAACGAGCTGCCGTGCTGCTCCACCGCCGCCATGAACTCGAGCAGGATGTCCTGGCGGATCCCCTGGAACTCGCTCCACTCGGTGGTCAGGAACCACGCCTGGATCTCGACGTCGAGCGACGACGCGCCCAGCTCCTTGAACCGCACGACCACCTTGTCGGGCCAGATCTTCGGGTGCCGGCGCAGGATCGCCTCGAGCTCGGCGAGGATCGCCCGCATCTGCGCGGCGGTCGTGCTGTAGACCAGGCCGATCGTCATCGCCATCCGCAGCCGGTCGCGGCCGGTGAACGACTCGATCCGCTGGTTGGCCAGGTCGCCGTTGGGCACCGTCACCACCGTGCGGTCCAGGGTCCGGATCCGGGTCGAGCGCAGGCCGATCCGCTCGACGGTGCCGATGATGTCGTACAGCTTGACCAGGTCGCCCTCGCGCATCGGCTGGTCGACGCCGATCGACAGCGCGCCGAACAGGTTCTCGAGCGTCTTCTGCGCGGCGAGCGCGACCGCCAGGCCGCCGATCCCCAGGCCGGCGACCAGGCTGGCGACCGACACGCCGAGCTGCGCCAGCGCGACGATGCCGGCGATCGCCACGCTCGCGACCTTGACGAACCGCCCGCCGATCGACAGCAGCGAGCGCGACGACGGCCGATCGATCGCCCACGACCGGCGCTCGAGCACCGCGCGGGTCAGGTCGATCACCCGGAACGCCATCCACAGCACGGCGACCGTGGTCATGATCGCCGTGGTCTGGTCGAACGTCAGCGCGCCGCGCGCGTCGAGCGGCAGCCACGGCGACGCGAACCGCAGCGCCGCGAGCGCCAGCACCAGGCCGATCGGCGACGACAGCTGCTGGACCAGCTGGTCGTCCCAGTCGCTCGGCGTGCGGCCGGCGAGCCGGATCAGCACCGGCCGCGCGATCCCGACGATCAGCTGGCCGAGCGCAAACGCGACCACCACCGCGGCCAGCGTGATCACCCACGGCGCACCGGCCGAGCGCGCTAACCAGCCAAGGACGTCATCCATCGCCCGCCGTTATAACAAACGGCGCTCAGCGAGACTCTTGGTAGAACACCGAGATGGTGACGCAGTGGAACTCCGCGTCGCTCGACTGCGTGACGATGATGTCGGTCAGCGTGCACTGCGGGTGGTGGGTGATCCAATCGGTGACCTTGTCGCCGAGCATGCCGCGATCGGCGAACATGGTCGCCGAGAAGATTTTTACGCCGTTGAAGGGAACCACGCTCGACTTCTAGCACGCGGCTCGGGGAGCACTCGCGTTGCGGTGGGCGATGGCTGGGGTTTCTCGACCGATCTTAACAAACACGCCGGTAGCCTCGGACTGCGGTCTGAATGTCGTTACCGTCAGCCGTTCAGCAAAGCTCGCGCGGGCTCGCACACCACCTCGGGTCCGGGTGGCTCAGCAAACAGCGCAGCCACCGTCGACGCGCGGCGCTCGAGCACGCGGCGCTGGTTGGTGTAGCCCTTGTCGGTGGTCTCGCCTTCGTCGAGCGAGAGCGGTTCGCGCAGCGCGATCACGCGTGCGATCTTCTCGCTGGTGAGCGGATGCGAGCGATTGTAGGCGCCGATCATGTTGTGTAGCCGGGCGGCAAGCTCTGCCGGCGAAAGCTGCGCAGCCGACGGTGACAGGACGACCAGCGCGCCCAGGGCCGCGCGGTCGTGACCCGCGATCACCGCTTCCATGACCAGCGGTGTGCAAGCTTCGATCAGCCCCAGCCTGACCTGAGCGACGCTGACCCACGTTCCTGACGACAGCTTGAAGTTCTCGCCGAGCCGACCGCCAAACGTGATGCCCTTGCCGGGATCGGCCGGGTCGGCCAGCTGGCCGGCGTCACCGGTCGGCAGGAAGCCGTCCGCGTCGAGCGCGACCGGAGAGATCGCCCCGCCCGGCCGCCAGTAGCCCGGCGTCACGCTCGCTCCGCGCACCCGGAGCTCGAGCCGGTCCTGCACCGGGGCTAGCGCGAGCTCGACGCCCGGCACCGGCAGGCCGAGGTTGCCGGTGGTCGGCGTCGCGAAGTGCGCCGAGGTCGCCAGCGGCGAGGTCTCGGTCGATCCCCAGGCCGACGTGAAGAACACGTCGCGCCCTGCCCGCTCGGCCACGCGCTCGAGCCGGCTGCGGGTCACCGGCCCCAGCGCCGCGGCGGCGTAGAACACCAGGTCGAGCCGCGCGAGCACGCGCCGGGCGAGCGCGGGATCGGCCTCGAGCAGGCCGACCGCCTGGTCGAAGCCGCGCGGCACGTTGAACCACAGGGTCGGCGACACGTCGGCCAGGTTGGCGAGCGTGGTCTCGATGAGCCCCGGCACCGGCCGGCCGCGATCGATGTACATCGTGCCGCCGTGGCGCAGGATCAAATGGAAGTTGTGGTTGCCGCCGAACGTGTGGCTCCACGGCAGCCAATCGACGACCACCGGCCCGCTCGCCCCGCCCGCCCCGGTCGCCAAGAACGGCCAGCACGCCGCCAGGCTCTCCTGGTTCGCCGTCAGCATGCGATGGGTGTTGACCACGCCGCGGGGCGCGCCGGTCGAGCCCGACGTGAACAGCACCTTGGCGACGGTGTCCGGCGTGATCGCCGCGAACCGCGCCGCCGCGCCGGCACCGGCGCCGGCGTCGGGCGCAGGCGCGGTGAGGTCGTCGATCGCGGGTATCACCTGCACGTCCGGCGTCACCGTCATCACCTGCGCGATCGCCCCGGCAAACCGCGCGGTGTCATCGGCGAACACGAAGCCGGGCGCGAGCTGCCCGGTCACCGCGCGCAGCCGCTGAAAGCTCGCCGACTGCAGCGAGTACGCCGCCGACACCGGCGACACCGGCACCCCGGCGTGCATCGCGCCCAGCAGGACCAGCGCCGTCGCGACGCTGTTGTCCGACAGGATCATCACCGGCCGGCTCGCCTGGGCCCCGCGCGCCACCAGCCACGCCGCGATCGCCTGCACGCGCCGCAGCGCCTCGGCATATGCCACCCGGCGCCACGCCCCTGCCCCGTCGCGTTCGGCCAGAAACGTCACGCCTGGCCGCTCGTGCGCCCACCGCACCAGCCAGTCGCCGATCGCCCGCGCCGGCGGCCCCGGCACCACCGGCGACGCCAGCACCAGCCCACCCGCGGTCTCGCGTGCGACAACCCGGGCGGGCAACAGCTCGATCATCGCTTCGCAGGATATCGCCAGAACACCGGCGCGAGGAGCCCGTGGGCTCCGCAGCCCGGTTCAGTGCGCCGCGGAGGGCTCGGCGCCCGGCGGCGCCGGCTTGGGCTTCTTGAGCAGCGCGACCATGATGAGGCCCAGCGCGATCGTCAGCATCGTCATGCGGAAGCCGTCCTCGAACGACATCACCATCGCCTGCTGCGTCACCCGGTAGAACAGCTGCGCGGCCGGGTCGATGCCGCGCCGGAGCAGCGCCAGCCACTGGTCCTGGGCCGCGGTGTCGAACGGGTTGATGTGCTCGAACAGCCGCGACGAGTGGGTCGCGATGCCGTCGGCCACGATCTTGCCCATCCACGCGGTGCCGAGCGATCCGCCCAGCTCGCGGGTCAGGTTGAACAGGCCGGTCGCGTTGCCGCGCTGGCTCATCGGCAGGTCCGACAGCGACGCGACGCTGACCGGGATGAACACGAACACCAGGCCGAGCGAGCGGATCAGGTTCGGGTACACCATGTTGGCGAACCCGGCCTCGGCGGTCAGGTGCGACGCGACCCACTGCGAGAGCGTCGTCACCGTCACGCCGAACACCAGCATGATCCGCGGATCGAGCTTGTTCGCCATCTTGCCGATCAGCGGCATCAGCAGGACCTGCGAGAGCCCGGCGAGCAGAAAGATCCGCCCGATGTTGAGCGCCTGGTAGCCCATGACCGAGCCGGCGTACAGCGAGAACAGATAGCTCGCGCCGAACACCGCCAGACCCAGCAAGAAGTTGAGCCCCGTCCCGGCGGTGTAGCTGCGGTTCTTGAACACCCGCAGGTCGACGACCGGGTTGGGCGTCTCGAGCTCGTGGACGATGAACGTGATCAGCGCGATGGTCGCCACGGCGCCGAGCGCCATGATCAGCGTGCTGTCGCTCCAGCCCTCGCGATTGCCTTCCTCGAGCACGTACTGCAGCGAGGCCATGCCGACCGCGAGCAGGCCGATGCCGATCGCGTCGATCTTCGCGGTGTCGGGCTTGAACGTCGGCTCCTGGATCACCCGCGGGATGACGAACGCGACGATCAGGCCGATCGGCACGTTGACCAGGAAGATCCAGTGCCAGCTGGCGACATCGATCATGTAGCCGCCGATCGTCGGGCCGAGCAGCGGGCCGGTGATGGCGCCCAGGCCGAACAGCGCGGCCGCCATGCCGTGCTGCGCGCGCGGATAGCGGGCGAACAGGATCGCCTGCGACGTGGGGATGATCGCGCCGCCGCCCATGCCCTGGATGATGCGAGCGACGACGAGCGATGGCAGGTTCCACGCCAGGCCGCACAGCGCGCTGGCGGCGGTGAAGATCAGCACCGACGTCGAGAAGTAGCGGCGGAAGCCGAACCGGCGCTGGAGCCAGCCGGTCATCGGGATGACGACGATGTTCGCCATCATGTAGCCGGTCGAGACCCAGCCGATCTGATCGATCGGCGTGCCGAAGCTCGCCCGGATATCGCTCAGCGCGACGTTGACGATCGAGATGTCGATCATCGCCATCAGCGCCGCGGCCATCACGACGATCGTGATCGCGGTCTTCGAGCCTTGGATGGGTGACTGCATGGCGGGAGGTCCGGCGCTAGCGCGTGTGGATCACGACTTCGGCGCTCATGCCCGGGCGCAGCGCCTTGCCGTGCCGGTCGTCGACCTTGACCTTGACCGGCACGCGCTGCGTCACCTTGATGAAGTTGCCGGTGGCGTTCTCCGGCGGCAGCAGCGAGAACCGCGCGCCGGTGCCGGCGGCGATGCTGTCGACGTGGCCGGCGATCTCGCCGCTGAACGTGTCGATCTCGATGTCGACCGGCTGGCCCGCGCGGACGTCGGACAGCTGGGTCTCCTTGAGGTTGGCGACGACCCAGATGTCGTTGAGGTCGACGATCGCCATCAGCGCGCGCTCGGGCGAGACCAGCTGGCCGGGCTCGACGTTGCGCTTGGTGAC
>DASWOO010000297.1:0-7403 GCA_036404335.1 Kofleriaceae bacterium | reverse complement strand
TGTCGTCGTGCTGGACCGGCTCGGGCCGCGGCTCGCTGCGGAACGGCGGGCGGACCGGACGCTCGGGGCGCGCCTCGGCCTGCGCGGCCGGCTCGACGTGCGCCGGACGCGCCTGCTCAGCGCGCGCCGGACGCGCCTGCTCGGCCTGCGCGCCTTGCTCGGCCGGCGCCGCCGGCTCGGCCTGCGCCGCCGGCTCGGCGTGAGCCGGACGGGCCTGCTCGTCGCGCTCGACGCGCGCAGTTTGCTCGACGCGCTCGACGCCCGCGGCCGGCTCCGGGCGCGCCGCCTGCTCGACCCGCTCCGGGCGCGCCGCCTGCTCGGGGCGGGCGGCGTGGGCCGGGCGGTCGCCGTGCGCCGGGCGCTCGTAGCGGTTCGGCCGCTCGACGCGCTCGACGCGCTCCACGCGCTCGTACCGGCTGGGGCGCTCGGGGCGCTCGAACCGGCTCGGCCGCTGGTCGCGCGGCCGCATCGAACCGGGCACGGTCAGCTCCTCGGGCGCCGGGTGGGCCTCGCGGCGCAGCCGGACGAGCGCGGCGACCAGATCCTCGGCCGAGCTGCCGGCCAGGAGGCTCTTGGCGACCTCGCGGTCGACGTCGGCGACGTCCTCGACCAGCGCCTTGATCTCGCCGGCGAGATGCTCCTGGTCGCGGGCGCGGATGTCATCCGACGACGGCGCCAGGAGCCAGGAGGCCTCGACCCGCGCGCTGTACAGCAGCCGCTCGACGTAGCGGCGCGACGCATCGATCGACAGCAGGATCGCCAGGCCCTTCTTGCCCGCGCGGCCGGTGCGGCCGCTGCGGTGGACCAGCGCTTCCTTGCTCTGCGGCAGGTCGGCGTGGATCACCAGGCCGAGGTCGGGCAGGTCGAGCCCGCGCGCCGCGACGTCGGTCGCGACGCACACCCGGGCCCGGCCGTCGCGCAGCGCCTGCAGCGCCTGGTTGCGCTCGCGCTGCGACAGCTCGCCGGACAGCGCCGCGACCGAGAACCCGCGCTCGCTGAGGTTGGCCGCGAGGTGGGTCACCCGATCGCGCGTGCCGCAGAACACCAGCGCGCCCGGCGGGTTGTGGAACCGCAGCAGGTTGACGACCGCGAGGTCGCGCTCGCGCGGGACGACCGACACGACCTGGTACGAGATGTCGCCGTGGCGCTCGTTGACGCCGGCGGTCGCGATCCGCATCGCGTCGCGCTGATAGCGCTTGGCCATCGTCGCGATCTGCGGCGGGATCGTCGCCGAGAACAGCAGGGTGCGGCGCTCGGCGGGCGCGGCGTCGAGCAGGCGCTCGAGGTCCTCGCGGAACCCCATGTCTAGCATCTCGTCGGCCTCGTCGAGCACGACCGCGGCGACCCGGTCGAGCACGAGCGAGCGGCGCTCGAGGTGATCGCACAGCCGGCCCGGCGTGCCGACCACGATATGGACGCCCTGGTTGAGCGCGTGCGACTCGCGGCGCGGATCCATGCCGCCGACGCAGGTCGTGATCCGCGCGCCGGTCTCGGCGTACAACCACGACAGCTCGCGGTGGACCTGCATCGCCAGCTCGCGGGTCGGCGTGACGATCAGCGCGCGCGGGGCGCCGGCCGCGGCGAGCCGCGCGTCGGTGCCGAGCAAGGTCCTGGCCAGGGCGAGGCCGAACGCCACGGTCTTGCCGGACCCCGTCTGCGCCGACACCAGCACGTCGCGTTCGGCGACATCGGGGGCGAGGATGGCCGCCTGCACCGGCGTCGGCTCGGTGTAGCCGCGGGCAGTCAGGGCGGTTCGGAGGGTCGGGTGTGACAGATCGAATGACATCGAGAGGTCGCGCACCCTATTCGCTCGGCCCCTATTACGCAACAAGCGTTTCGATCGCGCCTCACCGGCCGTTTCAGCGGTCGATCACCGGACGTCCCACTGGGCGGGTGGCACGCGGAACTGCGCCGCGCCCGCCTCGAGCAGCGACGCGCCGGTGTGCAGCGTGCCGGCCAGGGTCGGGATCAGCCGGTAGCCCACCGAGAACGTCTGGCCGGGGCTCAGCGCCGGCGCGTACAGGTCCAGCGTGCCGTCGGCGGCGACGTAGCGCAGCAGCGCCCCCGCGCTGACCAGCGCGTCGAGGCTCGGCCGATCGACCTGCACGCCCGCCGGCAGCGCCTGCTGGACATGCAGCGGCAGCCCGGACGGCGCCACCGCCGTCACCGCGATCGCCGACGGCACGCCGACCCGGGCCGCGACCCGGGCCGGCAGCGCCAGCTCGAGCCCATCGTGCACCGCCTGCCGGTCCCACGGCACCCAGCTGTCGAGCGCCAGCGCGTAGCCCAGCCCCGGCACGGCCGGGCTCGCGGTCAGCTTCCAGGTGTGCGCCCCGGCCAGCCCGGTCGGCACCGCCGCGTCGAGCGCGAGCACGTCGCGCCGCTTGTCACCGGCGAGCACGCCGTGGGCCACGACCTGGCCGTCGAGCTCGAGCGCGACGTCGATCGATGCCGGCAGCGGCTGCTTGAACAGCGCCGCCACCGCCTGCATCGCCAGCAGGTTGGTCGCGCCGTCGCCCCAGCCGCGCTCGAGCGCGTAGCCGCCGAGCAGCGTCGTGCCGAGCTCGGCGAGCTTGCCCGCCGGGTCGCCGTCGAGCGCGAGCACCGCCAGCGCCGTGGCCTCGAGCCGCGACGGCACCGTGCCGTCGGCGCGGACGACGCCGTCCTCGACCGCGAGGTACGCGCCATCCGGCGTCGCCTTGATCGCGTCGCGCACCCGCTGGCGCAGGCCGTCGGCCAGCTCGCCCGACACCGCGTGGCTGGCGAGGATCGCCGCCGCGGTGTAGCCGTCGCGCACCTGGCTGGCCGCCCGCCCGAACGCCCCGGCCGCGCGGGTCGCCACCCGCAGCGCGCGCTGCCGCGCCTCGGGCGTCGTGCCATCGGCGCTGACCGCGCGGGTCGCCGCCGCGGTCACGACCAGCAGCCGCTGCAGGGTCCAGCCGGTCTCGCCGTCGAACGTGCCGTCGGGCCGCTGCTGATCGGCGAGGTAGCTCGCGGCCCGCGCGCCGAGCCGCGCCAGCACCGGGCTCTCCGGGTGGGCGAGCGCCGGCTCGGCCCACAGCGACGCCGCCGCGACGTCGAGCGTCCGCGCCGCGCGCACCGCGCGCTGGCCGGTGACGATCGCCAGCTCGCGCAGCGCCTCGGCGTCGGGCTTGTCGCCGAGCGCGGTCAGCAGCGCCGGCGCGCGCGCCGCGAGCAGCAGCGCGTAGGCGTCGCTCGCCGCGTCGCCGCGGCTGGCCGACACGCCGAGCTCGGCGCGCAGCAGCGCGAGCGCGCCGGGGAACACCCGCAGCCGCAGCCGGTCGGTCGTGGCGTCGGCCAAGGGCGGGCCCGCGGTCTGGAAGCTGCGCGGCGCGGCGAGCGTGCCGCTGCGGCGCTCGGTCACCGGTCGGCCGTTCGGCCGGACCTCGAAGGTGCGCTCGACCGCGTCGCTGCCGGCGAGCGCCACGCGCAGCGCCACGCGGCCCGCGTGATCGGCGCGCAGGGTCGCGGCGTCGAGCGCGCTGCCCTGCGCCGGCAGCACCGCCGCGCGGCCCGGGCCGTGGACGATCGTCGCGTTCTGCACCGAGACGTCGAGCGCGCCTCTGACCTCGGCCGCCGTGGTGTTGACCATCTGGATCGGCAGCCGGACCTCGTCGCCCTCGATCAGGAACGCCGGCACGATCGGATCGACGTAGGTCGGCAGCGTGCCGAGGAAGCTCGTCACCGCCCCGCCCTGCGCGCCGGTCCGCGAGTGGGCCAGCGCCAGCACGCGCCACGTGGTCAACCGGTCGGGCACGCGCACGGGCACGGTCGCCGCGCCGTGATCATCGGTGACCACGAGCGGCTCGAACAGGAACGTCTCGGGGAACCACGCGCGCGCCGCGGTCTCGCCGCCGGCGTGGCTCGTCTTGTTCTTGAAGTCGCCCGCCTTGTCGGCCGGCGCGTCGGCCACGCGGTCCTTCTCGTCGAGCGCCGCCGGGGCCTTGCCGCCGCGCTGCTCGCGCATGGGCGTGGTCGGCGCCGCCGCCGGGGCCGCGCTGAGCTCGCCGGTCGCGTACGCGGCCGAGCCCGCCTGCGCCGTGACCAACATCATCTGCTCCGCGCGCTCGCGATCGCCGCCCTTCATCTTGCACGACGCCGTGCACGCCAGCGCGAGCCAGATCGCCGCCTGCGGGGTCCGCCACATCACGGGTTCTCCTTGCCGACCCACGCGGGCCAGTTCTCGATGTCCTCGGGCAGCCGGGTCGCGTCGACGATCACTGCCCGCGGATCGGTCAGCGCCAGCAGATCGCCGGGCAGCCGCCCGAGCCGCAGCCGCCGGCCGTACGCGTCGTCGACCCCAAGGCCGCGCGCCTCGCACGCCGCGAGCGCCGCCTGCCACAGCCCGGCCATCGTCGCCAGGGTCATCTTCGCGCCGGCCGGCGCCTTGGTCTCCCACGCGTGCGCCTGAGCGTGGAGCTCGGCGAGCACGAGGTAGAACCGGTCGGTCAGCTCGGCGATCGGATCGAACGCGCTCCGGCCGATGCCGGTCGCGACCGCGTCGAGCTCGGCCGCGCGCGGGATCGCCTGCACCCGGGTCACCGCCGCCGCCGCCGCGTTGGCGCCGCGGATCCGGCCGAGCGCCAGCGCCTGGCCGTCGAGCACGCCGAACGCCGGCGCCGCGCTCTCGACCTTGGGCAGGATCCGGCCGAGCGCGTCGGCGCCGGGCAGCGGCGCGAGCTGGCCGAGGCTGTCGTCGACGCCGAACAGCCCGACCGCCGCCTTGCTGCCGACGCCGCCGATCGACGTGTGGATCGCCAGCTCGGCCCGGTCGCCCGGCCGGTAGCGATCCTGGCCCGGCGTGACCTGCACGGCGAGCTCGGTGCGCGCCTGGACGTAGACCACCGCGCGCGCGCCGCCGCCCTCGACCGAGCACCAGCCGGTCGCCTTGTCGCCGAGCGCGAGCTGCGCCTTGCGATCGGCGCCGAGCGCGACGTCGGCGCGCTGCGCCAGGCACTCGAAGTGCAGCTTGGCGGGCAGCACGCCGGTGAACTTCGGCCCGCGCAGCAGCTCGGCGGTGATCGTCTCACCCGGCTTGGCGAGCACCGGGGTCACCCGCATCCGCAGCTCGGGCACGGTGCCCGGCGCGATCCGCAGCTTGGTCGACGGCGCACCGTCGAGGTCGGCGGCGATCGCGAGCTCGTAGCCGAGCATCGTCGTCGGCTGCGGCCGGTGCTGCTCGACCGACGCCGGCAGGCTGACCGCGAACCGGACGACGCCCATGCCGTCGCTGGTCGCCGGCTGGTTGAGCACGAGCTTGCCGGCCCTGGCGAACCGCGCCGCGGCGCAGGCTTGCGCGGCCTTGCCGTCGGCGGCGGTGTCGTCGGCGAGCCAGCCGGTGAAGCTCACGTCCTTGCTGCCCGCCCGGGTCTGCCAGCTCAGCAGGCTCGCGAGCTTGCCCTCGGCGAGCGGTAGACAGTCGCGGGCCGTGCGCGCCAGCTCGGTCAGCCGCCCGGCCAGCTCGGCCGGCGCGTCGAGCGTGGTGTCGAGGCTGGCGATCAGGTTGGGCAGCTCGGGATCGGCGAAGTGCAGCTCGAGCGCGTACAGCCGCTCGCCGCTCGCCGGCAGGTGCTGGCGGCGGATCACCTCGGCCGCGCACCGGCCGAGCCCCGACGGCCCGGCCATCGCGGCGATCACGTTGCCGGCCGCGCCAACCCGTAGGCCGAGCTTGAGCTCGTCGGTGTCGCCGGTGACCAGCGGCGCGCACGCCGCGAGCGGCGCGAGCCAGCGGTCGAGCTCGACCTGATCGCCGAGCGACGCGCCGCGGTTGCCGATCAGCTCGCGCGGCTCGCCGCGGCTGACCAGCGCGCGCCTGGGCGCCGGCCGCCACGGCGCCGCCGGCACGATGATGTTGACCGGCGCGCCCGGGTCGAGCTGCAGGCTGGCGACGCCGTCGTCGTCGAGCTCGGCCTCGACCACCGGCGCGCCCGGCTGCCAGGCCCGCGCGACTTTGATCTTCTTGCCCGCGAGGACCCGGCCATCGGGGGTGGTCACCCGCAGGTACAGCCGGTTGTTGAACCCGGACACCAGGCCGTCGCCCAGCTCGGTGACCGCCGACGCCGCGATGCCGTCCTGGCTGAGCAGCACGCTGGCCGCGCCCGCCACGCGATCGCCGGCCGCGTCGACCGCGGAGATCTGCGCCTGCAGGCTGACCGCGCCCTGCAGATAGGCGGGCACCGGGGGCAGCGCGAGCTCGAACTGGCCGGCGGCCGAGGTCCGGACCTGTCTGGGCAGCGCGCCCGGGCCGGTGCCTTGCCACTCGGCCGGCGCCGGCCACGCGCCGGCCACGTTCCACTGGATGTCGAGCGTGGCGCCGGCGACCGGCGCGCCCGAGCTGTAGATCACCGCGCCCTTGATCCGGGGCGCGTCGCCCGGCCGGTAGAACGGCGCGCCAGCGATCGTGTCGACCCGGAACCTCGGCAGGGTGAACGGCTGGACCGTGAACGCGACCTCGTCGACCGCGGCGTCCGAGCGCCACGCGACCTTCCACGTGCCCGGCCGGGCGGCGCGGTCGAGCGGGAACGAGCCGGCGACCACGCCCCAGTCGCCGGCCGGCGCGGTCTCCTCGAGCAGGACCTCGCCGTCGGGATCGCTGATCGTCCACGTGCCCGGCCGGCCGTCGAGCGGCGTCAGATCCCGAGCGCGCAGCGCCACGGCGCGGAACCGCACCGTGTTGCCCGGCTGGTACAGCGGGCGATCGGTGATGACGTGGATCCGCGCCGGCGTGTACAGCGCGAGCGGCGCGGCGACCTCGTCGGTGCCGAGCGCGGAGCGGTAGCGGACGTGGACCAGGTAGTCGCCGTCGGCGAGCTCGGGCAGCGCGAGCACGCCGCGGTGGCCGTCGCGCTCGTGGTGCCAGTCGACGTCGAGCGGCCACGACCTCGCCTTTTCGACCACGCCGGTGCGCCCCGGCTTCGGCGTGATCCACGCCTCGATCGCCTGGACCGCGACGACCCGGCCGTCGCGCTCGGCGTTGCTGCCGGCGACGGTGTAATGCGCGTGCGGCTCGAGCGTGATCGTCCCGCTCGCCGCCGCGCCGCGCCGCGCGTTCTGGACGAGCAGCTCGGCCGACTGGCGCACGCCGGCGTCGGGGCTGTCCTCGGCGGTGATGCCATACCGAAACATCGCCCAGGCGCTGTACTCGCCGGCGTCGAACACCGCCATGGCGCCGAGCACCACGGTGGCCGCGATCCAAAGCTTCTTGCTCATCAACACCCCGCTCGGGTCTCTGCCTACCTACGCGCGACGACCCACGGGGATCTACGCCATCGCTCTGACGCCTCGGCGATCAGGGCGTGCGGGTCGTGAGCGAGTCGACCGCGTGGACCGGCGCGCGGTCGCCGTTGATCAGGTGCTTGATCGCGCCGAGCACCAGGCGCTGG
>DASWOO010000296.1:0-7405 GCA_036404335.1 Kofleriaceae bacterium | reverse complement strand
CTGGCGGCGCAGCACCGCGGCGGCCTCGACATCCTCGCCCGCGTCGAACAGCCAGGTCACGGCGTCGTTGCTGTCGAGCAGCGACAGCTGCATCGCGAGCTGGCCGACCAGCTCGGGCCCCAGGCCCGCCGCCTCGATCAGCGCGACCTTGCCCGACAGCTTGTGCCGGCCGCGCAGCACCGCGCGATCCTCCTGCCCGGCCTCGGCGAACGCGCGCTCGCCGATCGCGCCGACCACCAGGATGCGGTCGCCCTCGACGCCGGCGTCGGCCAGCGCCACCGCGGCCAGCTCGTCGACCGCGACGAACCGATCGGCGTCGGTCTCGGCCCACGCCGCCGTCGGCTCGAGCTCGTCGACCACCGCGATCACCGGCGCGGGGTTCTGCACCTGGTCGCGCGCCACGGTCAGCGCCATCGCCGCGTACGGATCGAACACGATCGCGGCGTCGGGCGGGCTGGCCTCGAGCTCCTTGCGCAGCCGGCGCTCGGCGCCCTCGCCGAGCAGCGCGCGCCGCACGCGATCGGCGACGCCGTCGCCACCGCCGCCGGCCTGGCCGACGTCGATCGCGCGAACGCGCATCCCCGCGGCTTCGATCGCGGCGAGCACCGGGACCACCGCGGCGGCCGGGGCCCCCGCGGACGTGACGATCAGGACCTGGGGTTCCATGGCTGCGCCAGCTGAGTATTCACCAAATTGGCCGGCCGCTGCCCGCGCAGCACCGAGATCACGGCATCGGCGCACAGCTGGGCCATCGCGGTCCGGGCCTCGGCCGTCGCCGAGCCGAGGTGCGGCGCCAGGACTAGCCCCGGGCAGTCGAGCAGCCGCGGGTCGATCGCCGGCTCCCGGGCATACACGTCGAGCCCGGCCGCGAAGATCCGGCGGTCGCGCAGCGCCAGGGCCAGCGCCCCTTCGTCGACGCACGAGCCGCGCGACGTGTTCACCAGGATCGCGGTCGGCTTCATCGACGCCAGCCGCCGCGGGTCGACCAGGTGGAACGTCCCCGGGGTCGCCGGGCAATGCAGGCTGACCGCGTCGGCGGTCGCGAACAGCTCGTCGAGCCCGACCACGCGCGGCCCGGTCGCGCTCGGCACCGGCGCCCGGTCGCCGGGATCGGCATAGATCACGCGCATGCCGAAGCCGACCGCGCGGCGCGCCATCGCCTGGCCGATCCGGCCGTAGCCGACGATGCCCAGCGTCTTGCCGAGCAGGCCCACGCCGATCAGCTGGTCGAGCGCCCAGCCGCCCCACGCCCCCGAGCGCACCAGGCGCTCGCCCTCGCCCAGCCGACGCGCGCACGCCAGCAGCAGCGCGAACGCCAGCTCCGCCGTGGCCTCGGTCAGCACGTCCGGCGTGTTGGTGACCGCCACGCCCGCGGCCGTCGCCGCCGGCACGTCGATGTTGTCGAACCCGACGGCGCAATTGGCGACCACGCGCAGCCGGGGCGCGCGGGCCAGGACTTGTGCGTCGATCTGATCCAGCAGCAGGCAGATCAGCGCGTCGGCGTCGGCGAGCACGTCACGGATCTCGCCGAGCCCGACGTGCCCCGCCGCGGGCACGTGGACGTCGACGCCGGGCAGCGCGGCCGCCAGCTGGGCCGCGAGATCGATCGGTAGCGCCGAGGTCGAGACGACCTTCACCCGCCGACAATAGCGCGCAAACTGGAGCGCGCACGAGCCCGTGCTAGTGTGAACGGCGTGAAGTACGCCAGCCTCGGGTGGCTCGGCCCCCTGCTGCTGGCGAGCGCGGCGCATGCCGGGCCGTCAGCCGCCGCGGTGCTCGATCCCGAAAAGCTCCTGACCTTGACCGACGACCCGATCGTCAACAAGGCCAACCGGATCGACGGCGACGAGGCAAAGGACGTCGTCGCGTTCACGTTCGACGACGGCCCCAACCCCGACACCACGCCCCAGGTGATCGAGGCGCTCGAGAAGTACGACATCCCGGCGACGTTCTTCATCGTCACCCAGCGGATCACCGGCAAGCACGGCGAGAAGGCGCGCGAGGTCCTGCACCGCGAGCTCGACGCCGGGTTCACGGTCGGCAGCCACTCGGTCGATCACGCCAACCTCAAGAGCGCCACGGGCGACAAGCTGACCAAGGAGATCGACGCGTCGATCAAGACCCTGGCGATCGAGGCCGACCGGCCGATCGGCATGTTCCGCGCTCCGTACGGCGCGCTGTCCGGCGAGGGCCGGACCCGGCTCAAGAAGCTGCACCTGACCGAGGTGTTCTGGTCGGTCGACACCCTCGACTGGAAGGCGCACAACGACGATCGGCTGCGCAAGAAGGTCGTCTCGATGATCAAGCACGACGGCGGCGGCGTGGTGCTGATGCACGACGTCAAGCAGATCACCGCGCGGGTGATCGCCGAGATCTTCGACGATCTCGAGGCCGAGAACTGCGCCCGGCTGGCCGCGAGCAAGGAGCCGATCATCCCGGTCTCGCTCCACTACTTCCTGAAGGACGGCAAGGCGCACCGCGAGCTGCCCGAGGCGGTGAAGGCCCGGACCGCGGCCTATCGCAGCCACCTGCCCGACCGCTGCGCCAAGCGGCCGGCGCCCGCCGAGGCCCCGACCCCGAAGCCGGCGTCCCGGTAATCAGGCCTACCGGTAGGCCGGGCTTTCTCACGTTGACATACCCCACCGGTCACATTAGGGTGCGCCCGCCCTCGTGGCGCCTATGCCGTTGACGTGGGATCTTTCAAATCAGGGAATTTCCGCCAGTAACAGCGGAATGATGCCCGCTGCCAGCAGCAGCGGCCACATCCCGATCAGCACCCCCGAGCTGTTCGACGCCCAGAACTTCGAGCCGGCGGACTTCGACGCGGAGGGCGTGCGCACGATCGCCGTCGCCTCGGTCTACGAGCTGCGCCCGCGGTTCGTCGGTCGCGCCGCCGCGCTGAGCGAGCTGCACGAGCTGACCCGCAAGGCCTACGACGACAAGGACCTCGGGTTCGCCGTGATCCTCGGCGGCCACGGCATGGGCAAGACCCGGCTGATCAACGAGCTGGCCGCCCGGGTCCGCACCGAGCACCCGACGACCCGGCTGCTCCACGGCATCGCCGACGAGAACTCGGCCGCGTACGGGCCGATCGCCCGGGCGCTGACCACGCGGTTCGGCATCGTCGCGGGCGAGGACCCCGCGGTCAGCCGCGACAAGATCGCCTCCGAGCTCGCCGAGGTCATCGACTCCGAGCGCCTGCCCGAGGTCGCCCACCTGATCGCGCACCTCTTGCGCGTGCCGTTCGAGGACAGCCCGATCGTCACGCCGATCGCGGGCTCGCCGCAACGGCTCGAGGCCCGGCTGTTCATGGCGCTCAAGCGGTTCCTCGCCGCCGAGTGCGACCGCTACCCGCTGCTGATCGTGATCGAGAACCTCGAGCAGTGCGGCGGCGACACGATCAACTTCATCCACTACCTGGCGACGAGCCTGCGCGATCACCAGGTCACGATCATCGGCACCGCCACCCACCAGCTGTGGGACCGCCACCCGGCGTTCGGCGAGGGCGACGTGCCGCCGGTGCGCGTCGAGATCGGCCCGCTGACCGCGAACGAGTCCGAGGACCTGCTGCGCGAGCTGTGCAAGGGCCTCGAGCGCGTGCCGACCGTGCTGACCGAGCACGTCCGCACCCTCCACGGCTCGCCGCGATCGATCTACGAGCTGGTCCGGCTGCTGCTCGAGACCGAGTGCATCACCCGCGAGGGCCTGTCGTGGACGATCGATCCCGCGGTGCTCGCCCGGCTCGCGCTGCCGACGACCTACGACGAGCTGGTCGCGGCCCGGCTCGACGTCATGGATCCGACCGAGCGCCGGATCCTCGAGATGGGCGCGACGGTCGGCGACACGTCGTGGCTCGACGCGATCCTCGCGCTCGAGCGCCATGCCCAGATGGCCGGCGACCCGGATGGCCCGACCCTGGCGCAGATCGCCGGCTCGAGCGATCAGACCCGGCAGGAGGTCGTGGTCGCGATCGGCCGGCTGAGCGAGCACGGCTGGCTGATCGAGGTCGGCCAGTCGTCGATCGCCGGCGAGCGCGAGCTGCGGTTCGCCAACTCGAACCTGTGGTGGATCGTCTACCAGCGGATCGACGAGCAGACCCGCTGCGGCTACCACGCCGTGGTCGCGCGCTGGCTCGAGCTGCACCCCGAGGGCATGAGCCCGCAGGCGCAGGAAGAGGTCGGCCGCCACCTGGTGCTCGCCGGCGACGATCGCCAGGCCGCCGTGCGCTACCGCCGCGCCGCCGACGCCGCGCGCGCCGGGTACGCCAACCACAAGGCGATCGCGCTGTTCGATCGCGCGCTGGCCTGCATCGGCCACAAGGACGTCGGCGTCCGCATCCCGCTGTGGAACGACCTGGCGGCGGTCTACGAGCTGATCGGCAACTTCGACGCCGCGCTCGGCGCGCTCGAGCGCGTGCTGCGGCTGTCGTGGGTGGTGGCGAGCAAGACCACCGCGGCCGACGCGTTCAACAAGATGGGCCGGGTGTGGCGGCGCAAGGGCGATCTCAAGCTCGCGCTCGAGTACCTGGAGCGCGGCCTCGATCTGTTCCGCGGCGCCAGCCACGCGCGCGGCGTGGCGAGCTCGCTCGACGACATCGGCCGCGCGCTGTACATGATGGGCCGCTACGACGAGGCCGAGGCTCACATACGCGACGCGCTCGCCCGCCACACCAAGGACGGTGACCAGCGCGCGATCGCGACCTCGCTGTCGCGGCTCGGCAACCTGCACCAGGACGTGGGCCAGTTCGAGCTGGCCTACGACTGCTTCCGCGACGCGCTGGCGATCCGCAAGTCGACCGGCGATCGCTGGGGCCACGTCGTCGCGCTCAACAACCTCGCCGCGCTGTCGTTCGAGCTCGGCGAGCTGGCAGACGCGCGCTCGGGCTGGCTGTCGGCGCTGCCCGAGGCCGAGGCGATCGGCGCGCTGCCGCTGTGCGCGCTGGTCCTGACCAACCTGGGCGAGCTGGCGCTCGGCGAGAACAACCTGGGCGAGGCCCGCAGCCGGCTCGGCAACGCGCTCGACATCATCGACGACATCCAGGACGGCGGCCTCGAGTCGGTGTGCTGCCGCCACTTCGCCACGCTCGAGAAGCTGCTCGGCAACGCCGGTGCCGCGCGCGAGCTGGCCGACCGCGCGCTCGCCGTGGCGCAGAAGGCCGGGCTCCGCGAGCACGAGGCCCACGCGTACATGGCGCTGGGCGACGTGCTGTCGGTCAGCCTGCACGACGAGGAAGCCACGGACATCGGCGCGGTGTCGCCGGCCGCGATGGCGTTCGGCGCCGCGATCGAGATCCTCGCCACGCTGGGCAACGAGGCGGCGCTGGCCAAGGCGCTGTTCGTGTTCGGCCGCTACAAGGCCGAGATCGGCGAGCCCGCCGACGCCAAGGACATGCTGCGCGACGCGCTGATGATGTTCAGCAAGCTCGGCCTCGATCGCCCGTCGAGCGAGATCGAGAAGCTGCTGGCGTCGATGAATTAGGCGGATGCCATTGCCAACCTGTGCCCGACCCGGCATGGTCGGGGGACGTCGCGATGATCTGGTTTTGGCTCGGTTTCTTCGCGCTGGTCGCGCTGCTGCTGTTCCTCGATCTCGGGGTCCTGCACCGCAAGGCCGCCGAGCCGTCGCTCAAGAGCGCCGCGGGCTGGACCGTCGCCTGGGTGTGCCTGGGCCTGGCGTTCGCCGGCGTCGTGTACCTGATCTACGAGCACGCCTGGCTCGGCGCGCGGATGCACAAGCCGGGCGACGGCAGCGACGCGGCGATCACCTACGTCGCGGCGTACCTGCTCGAGCAGGCGCTGTCGGTCGACAACATCTTCGTCATGTCGCTGCTGTTTCGCAGCTTCCGGGTGCCGGCGAAGTACCAGCACCGCGTGCTGTTCTGGGGCATCCTCGGCGCGGTGATCTTCCGGATCACGATGCTGGGCGGCGGCGCGTACATCGCCAACCGGTTCTCGTGGGTGTTCTACATCTTCGGCGCCTACCTGGCGTGGCAGGGCGCGAAGCTGTTCCGCGCCGAGGACGACGACGGCGATGATCGCGAGCAGAGCCTGGCGGTCCGCGCGCTGCGCCGGTTCGTGCGCATCGTCGATGGCGATCACGGCGGCAAGTTCACCGTGCAGATCGATGGCCGGCGCGCGCTGACCACGGTCGCGGTCTGCCTGGTCGTGATCGAGCTGACCGACATCGTGTTCGCGCTCGACTCGATCCCGGCGGTGCTCAGCGTCAGCCAGGACACGTTCATCATCGTCACGTCGAACATCTTCGCGATCCTCGGCCTGCGCTCCCTGTACTTCGTGCTCGCCGGCGCGATGGCCAAGTTCGATCAGCTCAAGTACGCGCTCGCGGTGCTGCTGATCCTGATCGGCGCCAAGCTCGTGCTGCACGACGTCGACGCGGTCCGCGAGCTGCCGCACGTCTACTCGCTCGCCGCGATCGCCGGCATCATCGGCACCGGCGTGATCGCGTCGGTCATCGCCAACCGCCGCCGGGCCGCCGAGGCCCCCCCGCCGCCTACCTGACCAGCACCAGCATCTCGGTCTCCATCACGTCCTCGGCCCAGCGCCGCTTGTAGTCCATCTCGGTGCCGAGGTCGTAGCGCAGCACGCCCTCCTCGCACAGCTCGGTGATCTGCTGCAGCTGGAGCAGCCCGCCGATGCCCAGGTGGGCGTACGCGTCGTCGTAGGAGAACTGCAGGCCGCGATACTCGCCCTCGAGCACCGCGCCGAAGATGTAGCCGATGTCGCGGTCGCCGCACCGGGCGAAGACCGTGCGCTGCTGGCGGTGCGCGCACAACGGCGGCATCATCAGCTCGTAGAACGCGCGCATCGGCCCCGCCGAGATCCCGACGCTCTCGCCCGCCTTCCAGCTGCCGGCCTCGATCCGCTGGATCCGGTTGTACAGCGCCTGCGCATCGGCCGGCGCCGTCGCGTGCGCCGACTCGAACGTCACGCCGGCCTCGGCCGCGGCCCGGGCCGACTTGCGGAGCGATTTGCGCAGCTCGCGCGACCGGCGCGACAGGAAGCCGTCGACACCGCCCTCGAGGCTGGCGACGTGGCGCGCGGTCGGCGTGCCGCGGCGCCGCTCCCAGCGCGGCGGCAGCGCGCGGTCGAGTGCCCGGCGCTGCGGGCCATCGGCCGCGACGCCGGCGAGGATCGCGAGCTGCCAGTCGCGGCGCGCGACCAGCAGACCGACCACGTCGGCGACCAGCGCGACCGGATCGCGGCCGATCAGCGGCGAGGCCAGGCCCCACGCCAGCTCGACCGGCTCGACGTACGGGAACCCGGCCGGGTGGACGCCGCGCATCGCCGCGAAGTAGCCGTGCGGGCTGCGGAACGAGTACGCCGAGCGCGGCGGCATCAGCGCGCTGGCGGCGGCGAGGATCCACGTGCTCGACGAGCAGAACCGG
>DASWOO010000295.1:0-7719 GCA_036404335.1 Kofleriaceae bacterium | reverse complement strand
AACCCCAAGCTGGTCGAGGTCGCGACCAACCACCTCGACAAGCTCGAGCGCCGGGTGTCGCGGCTGATGCTCACCGTGCCGGCCGATCACCACGTGCTCGGCCTCGAGGTCCTGCGCAACGGCGAGAAGCTCGACGCGGGCAGCTGGAACAAGCCGCAGCTGGTCGACGGCGGCAGCTACACGATCACGGCGCGCGCGCCGGGCCGCACGACATGGACGGTGACCCGGCAGATCGCGGTCGAGGGCGATCGCGTGCAGCTCGAGGTCCCCAAGCTCGTCGACCCGACGGCCGTGGTCGCCGTCGCGCCACCGCCGCCGCCCGCGCCGAACCCGCACGTGCCGCCGCCCGAGCCGGCCGCGGCCGTCACGGCGCCGCCGTCAGCCCCCGCGGCCGTGCCGGTCGACGCTGAAACCCGCCAGCCGGGCTACACCACGCCGATCATCATCGGCGTCGGCGCGCTGGCCCTGGCCGGCGCCGGCGTCTACTTCGAGCTGCACAGCCACTCGACGCGCGACGAGGCCGAGCGGCTGAATCAGGTGAACGATCCGAGCGCGAAGTCGCGCAACGACGACGCCAGCCATCAGCGAATCACCGGCGAGGTCTTCGACATCGCCGCGGTCGCCGCCGCCGGCGCCGCGATCTACGTCGCGATCCACGTCCACCACGAGCGCGAAGCCGAATCCATCGCGCTCACGCCGGTCGCCGGGCGCGCGCTGACCGGCCTCGCGCTGTCTGGCCACTGGTAGCCATCACGCAGCTTGAGCGCGGGGCCCGCCTCGGTTAGCGTCCGTCGGTGGCGAGCCTCGTCATCCCGCTGATCGCCACGGCGCTCGCCGCGCTGGCGCTGTGGGTGCGCCTGTGGGTCCTGCTGTGGCCCGCGGCCGTGCTGTTCGCCGTCGCCGCCGTCTACCTCGCGCGCGCGCCGGGCGCGTTCGGCAAGCAGCTCGACGGCCGCCACGCGTGGTGGGCCTGGCTGGTGTGGGCGCCGATGTTTGCGTATATGCGGCTGATGCACGAGGCCGCGCGGTCGCTGACCCGCGAGCCGGTCGCCGATCAGGTCGCGCCCGGCATCTGGGTCGGGCGCCGGCCGCGGCCGCACGAGCTGCCGGCCGGCGTCGCGATCGTCGTCGATCTGTGCGCCGAGCTCGCCGAGCTGCGCGCGGTGTCGACCCGCCAGGCCTACCTCGCGATCCCGACGCTCGACGCGACCTCGCCGACCCCCGCCCAGCTCGCCGGCGCGGTCGACACCGTGCTCGCCACCATGGCCCGGACCGGCGGCGCGGCGTTCATCCACTGCGCGTTCGGCCACGGCCGGTCGGCGACCCTGGCCGCCGCCGTGATGATCCGCCGCGGCGACGCCACGCTCGCCGACGTCGAGGGCAAGATGCAGGCGATCCGCCCGCGGATCGGCCTCAACCCGCTGCAGCTCACCGCGCTGAGCGCCGCGCTCGCCCTCGGCGCGCCAAAGCCGTAACCACCGCGGCGCCAGGCGCGTAAGCTGGGCCATGGCCCAGGACGACCGCCAGCTCGGGCGCGAGATCACCCCGCGCCGGGTCTACTTCAACCGGCGCGCGATCATGCGCGGCGGCCTGGTCGCCGCCTCCGCCGCCGCGACCGCCGGGCTGTACCGCTGGCTCAACGGCGTCGATCTCGAGGCCGGGGCCGGGCCGCGCGCCCAGCTCGAGAACCTCGTCCCGGCGCCGCGCGATCCGGCGCACGGCTTCTGGGTCGACGAGCCGAAGACCCCGCGGTCGTCGATCACCCACTACAACAACTTCTACGAGTTCTCGACCGACAAGGACGGCGTCGCCGAGGCCGCGGCCGGGTTCCGCACCGACGACTGGCGGCTCGAGGTCGGCGGGCTCGCCCACAGGCCGGCGGTGTTCGACCTCGACAGCCTGCGCCGGATCGCCGCGCCGGTCGAGCGGGTCTATCGCATGCGCTGCGTCGAGGCGTGGTCGATGGTCGTGCCGTGGGCCGGGCTGCCGCTCGCGGCGCTGCTCGGCCGGGTCGAGCCGATGGCCTCGGCCCGCTACGTCGCGTTCGAGACCCTGCACGACCCGGCGCGGATGCCCAACCAGAGGACGAAGGTCCTCGCCTGGCCGTACGTCGAGGGCCTGCGGCTCGACGAGGCGATGCACCCGCTGACCCTGCTCGCCACCGGCCTGTACGGCGAGCTGCTGCCGCCGCAGGACGGCGCGCCGATCCGGCTGGTCACGCCGTGGAAGTACGGCTTCAAGGGCATCAAGTCGATCGTCAAGATCACGCTGACCGATCGCGAGCCGCCCTCGACCTGGAACCGGTCGGCGCCCGACGAGTACGGGTTCTATGCCAACGTCAACCCGCGCCACGCCCACCCGCGGTGGAGCCAGGCGACCGAGCAGCGGATCGGCGAGGACGGCCGGCGGCCGACCCTGATGTTCAACGGCTACGCCGAGCAGGTCGCCGGGCTGTACGCGGGGATGGACCTCGATGTCCACTACTGAGGCCGCGCCGCGCCGCAAGCCGCGCAAGGCCGAGCAGCTGGTCGATCGCGCGATGGCCAAGCGCCTGGTGATCGTCAACGGCCTGGTCCCGCTCGCGCTGCTCGCGTGGGACAGCTACCGGGGCCAGCTCGGCGTCAACCAGGTCAACTTCGCGATCCGCACGACCGGCCTCGTCGGCCTGATCCTGCTGGCGCTGACCCTGGCGGTCACGCCGCTGCGCCGGCTGACCGGCTGGACCACGCTCAACGCGATCCGCCGCAACCTCGGCGTGCTGGCGTTCGTCTACCTCGCCGTCCACTTCGCCGTGTTCTTCGCCTTCGACCGGGCCGGCAGCGTGACCAGCACGCTGAGCGAGATCGGCCAGCGCGTCTATCTGTGGTTCGGCGCGGCCGCGCTGCTCGGCCTGATCCCGCTGGCGATCACCTCGACCGACGGGATGACCCGGCGGCTCGGCGGCGCGCGCTGGAAGCGCCTACACACGCTCACATACCCGATCGTGCTGTGTGCGATTGTGCATTATTATTTGCTGGTGAAATCCGATACTCGCCAGCCGATCGCGTTCGCGGTGATCGTCGTCGGGCTGCTCGCCGAACGCATCATTCACTACCTGCGGCGCGCGCGAACATCGTAAAGATCGGCATCGCCGGCCACGCTGCGTGTTGTTGAGATTTGACAACTGAGTGTCTTACTCCGTACTTTGATCCAAAGTTTCCGGAGGTGGAGATACATGAACGCGTTCCGTCTGGGCTCGTGGTTGGTCCCATTTTGTCTTCTGATCGTCCCGGCGTGCGCGCCGGCCGACGACGATGCCGCCGCGCAGGACGATCCGGTCGCGGTCGCCGCGCAGGCCGTCACCGTCACCGAGGCCGGCAGCGGCTCGCACAACGCGCTCAGCGAGGCGCCGACCGGGTTCGATAACCTGACCAACGGCTTTCTGTCCCAGGCGGACATGGACGCGGCCGCGGCCGTGTTCATCAACGAGGTCGAGGACATCGCCGATGGCCTCGGCCCGGTCTACAACGCGCAGTCGTGCCGCGAGTGCCACCAGAGCCCGGTCGCCGGCGCCGGCAGCCAGATCAGCGAGCTCCGCGCCGGCCACTTCGACGGCCACAACTTCATCGACCACGACGGTGGCTCGCTGATCAACGACCGCGCGATCGACGCGTCGATCCAGGAGCGGGTCGCCGAGAACGAGGAGGTCCGGACGTTCCGGCTGTCGCTGAGCATCATGGGCGACGGCTTCGTCGAGGCGATCGACAGCGGCACGCTGCAGAACATCGCGCTGGCCCAGCCCTCGGCGCAGCGCGGCTCGTTCATCCAGGTCCCGGTGCTCGAGGCGGCGGGCAACAACCGCGGCGGCCGGTTCGGCTGGAAGAACCAGAACTCGAGCTTGCTGTCGTTCGCGGCCGACGCCTACGTCAACGAGATGGGCATCACCAGCCCGCTGATCCCGGTCGAGAACACCTCGAACGGCAACTCGGTCGCCGCGTTCGACACCGTGGCTGATCCCGAGGACGTCGGCGGCGCGGACATCGCGGCGTTCACCAAGTTCATGCGCGCGCTCAAGGCGCCGCCGCGCGACCTCACCGCCGGGGCCACCGCGTCGGCCGGGCGCGGCCAGACCCTGTTCACCCAGACCGGCTGCGCGACCTGCCACGTCGCGGCGATCAACACCGCGCCGGCGGGCACGCTGATCAACGGCGGCGCGTTCACGGTCCCGGCCGCGCTCGGCGACAAGACGATCCACCCGTACGGTGACTTCCTGCTCCACGACGTCGGCACCGGCGACGGCATCGTCCAGAACGGTGGACAGGCGACGCGCAACCAGATCCGCACCGCGCCGCTGTGGGGCCTGCGCGCGCGCGACCGGCTGATGCACGACGGCCTGAGCTCGACCCGGACCGACGCGATCAATCGCCACCACAACCAGGGTCAGGCGGCGAACACCGCGTTCAACGCGCTGTCCGCGGCGCAGCAGACCGACATGCTCGCGTTCCTCAACTCGCTCTGATCCGCACGCCGGCGGCGGCCCGGCACCGGTTGATGATCTCGAGGATCTCCGGCGTCGGCCAGCCGTCCGGCCGCGCGCCCGGCGCGCCGCTGCCGTCGGGCGCGGGTTCGCCGCTGCCGTCGGGCGCGGACCAGGCCTCCCACGAGGTCAGCACGCGGGCGTCCATCGCCACCAGCTCGCGGGCCAGGGCGTTGATCCGGGCGAGCTGGCCCTCGCTGCGATGCGCGACCAGCAGCGCCGCGTCGACGCTGATGATCAGCGGCGGCGCCTCGGGCCGGCGGGTCGCCGCCAGCCAGCTCGCCAGGTAGTCGCGGACCTGCGGCCCGGTCAGCGCCGGCATCGTGGCCACCGGCGTGGTCGGGCCCGGCCGCCCGGCGTCGGCCAGGTCGGCCGCGAGCTCGCCGGGGCCGAGCACCAGCATGCTGAAGTAGCGCGTGGTCCGCGCCGCGCGCGCCAGCACCGCGAGGTCGGCCGCGGCCCGGCTGCCCGGGGTCACGCCGTCGACGACGACCAGCCGCACCGGCGGGCTGCCCGCGCTGCGGCTCAACGTGTCGAGCAGGCCCTCGAGCGCGGTGTGGCCCTGGGCCGTCGAGCTGCCGACCGCGCCGAACGCGCGCGCGATCCGCCGGGCCAGGCTGCCCTGCTGCGCGCTGGGCTGCGCGAGATCGATGTACGCATTGACCGTCGCGCCCGGCTCGGCGCCGACCGCGACCAGCCAGCGCGCCAGGGTCGAGCGCCCGCTGCGCGGCGGCCCGGCGAGGATCAGCGTCGTGCCCGCGACCTGCAGCTGCGCGGCCAGCTCGCGGCGCAGGCCATCGAACGGGGCGGCGCTCGCCGGCGGCGCGCTCGGATCGAGGTCGGCGAACGGCTCGTAGGCAAAGCCGCGTGCCCGCCACGCCGCGCTCGCCGGCCGCAGCGCATCGCGCCGCACGACCAGCTCGGCGCTCGGCGTCGGCCCGCCGGTCACGCTCGCCGCCTCGAGCTCGCGCAGCGCGCCTCGCAGCTCCCACGCCATCGCCCGCGCCGACTCGAACCGCTCGCCCGGGGCCTTGGCCAGCGCGCGCTGGATCACCCGCAGGCACACCGCCGGCAGCGCGGCCGGCACCGGCACCGCCTGGCCCTGGTGCGCGGCGGCGAGGTCCTCGACCTTGGCGGCGTCGAACGGCGGCCGGCCGGTGACCAGGTAGTAGTACGTCGCGCCCAGCGCGTACAGATCGGTCGCGACCGTCGCCGGCTCGCCGCGCCAGATTTCGGGCGCGAAGTAGTGCGGCGTGCCGGCGCGCACCTTGGATCGGCTTCGGCCCTGCTCGGTCATCGCGGTGCCGAAGTCGCCGAGCTTGGCGGTACCGTCGTGCTTGATCAGGATGTTGGCCGGCTTGACGTCGCGGTGGATGATATTGGCGCCGTGCGCCAGGTCGAGCGCCGAGGTCATCTGCAGCACGACCTCGGTGGCGCGCTCGGGCGAGAACACGCCGCGCCGCGCGACCAGCACGTCGGCCGACACGCCGTCGACGTACTCCATCGCGATGTAGCAGTACGAGCCGTGGCGCGCGACGCTGTAGATCTGGATCACCGAGGGGTGGTTCAGCCGGGCGACGCTGCGCGCCTCGGCGAGGAACCACGCCTCGGGATCGTAGTCCGTCGGCGCCCACGCCAGGATCTTGACCGCGGTCGGCCGCAGCAGCGCCTCGTCAGTGGCCAGGTAAACCACACCCATGTTGCCGCGACCGAGGATCCGCTGCAGTCGATAATTACCGAGCTTCTGCCCGGCGAGACTGCGCGCATCTTGCGAGCTCACCGGTTCTGCTCGTCCTGCTCCTGGAAGATGTGCATGAGCACGCTTTGCGCGCTGAGCTGCAGCGACGGGCTCGACGAGATCGGCACGCCGGGGTCGAACGAGAACCGGCCCGAGGTCCACGCCATCATCTCGCGGAACGCGCTGTAGACCCGGGCGGTGCGCGCGGCCTCGGCGTCCCCGGCGGAGATCACGCCGCGCTCGACCAGCATCGTGTCCATCGCGCCGTCGCTGAAGTAGTCGACCGGCAGGGTCGCGAGCTGGCGCCGGCGGTCGGCGTCGATCTCGGGGCTGATCATGAAGTGCTCGCGCAGGTCGATCGCGTTGGGCGAGTCGGCGCCGATGATCATCCCGCGCGACAGCTCGACCGTGCCGGTCCCGGCCTCGCCGACGCACTCGAGCAGGCCGGTGCGGTGGGTGTTGCGCAGGAACTCGAGCAGATCGGGGAGGTTGAATTCCTCGAGGTCGCCGGTGAACACCGGGCTCGGGGTCGCGGCGCGCATCGACGTCGACGAGCTCGCCGACGGCTGGCTCGGCCGGCGCGCGGGCATCGGCGGCCCGGTCCGGGTGTTGCGCGGCGGGACCGGCGGGGGCGGGGGCAGCGGCAGCGGGCCGCTCGGGCTCGACGCGCGATCGAACCGGGGCGGCGGCGGGATCGCCGGCGAGCTGCGGCGCTCGACGAGCTGCGGCTTGGGTGGGGGCGGCGGCGGCGCGGCCTCGGCGGCGGCCCACGGCACCGAGCACAGCTTGGCCTCGAGCTCGCCGAGCTGCGACCTGGGATCCATCTCGATCACCAGCGCCGCGCCCGCCTGCTGGGCGTACACGAACGCGGTCGACGGCGCCTTGATCGACGCGACGCCGAGCGAGCCGAGGCCGAGCAGCGCGCCGACCTTGTTGAGCTCGCTGGTCACCGAGGCCGCGACCGCCGCGCTGGCGTCGCCGTCCTCGACGGTGCCGGCGATCGCGCGCAGCTCACCTTGATCGGTGCCGAGCGCGGCGCCGACCACACCATGGGTCTCTTCGAGCAGTACGCCCAGCATCGTTGCCTCGCTTGCTAGTTCGGCCATGACAACGTCGACATCTACTCCGCGGCCTTGGCGGCGTCGGGCAGCTTCCGGTAGCCGATCCGAGCGCAGCCCCAGTGCTTGCCGCGCACCGTGATCGGCACCGACAGGTCGTAGAGGACCTCGCCGGTCTCGAGCTTGGTCCGCAGGATGAGATACTTGGCCTCGCTGCGCGCCGCGATCAGGCTCGCGGCGTCGCCGAGCATGCGCTTGGTCCGGTTGTTGGCGTAGTCCTGGTCGGACTTGCCGCTCATCGGCTGCGAGAACCGCGTGTTGTGCGCCGGGATGTAGCCGTTGCTGTCGGTGATGATCGCGTACTGGAACGTGGTGTCCTTCAGCAGCGCCTTGTCCTCGAGCGGCAG
>DASWOO010000294.1:0-10423 GCA_036404335.1 Kofleriaceae bacterium | reverse complement strand
GGTCCTTGACCTCGCGCACCACCGTCGCGTGCGCGTCCTGCTCGACCAGCTCGCCGAGCGCGAGCGAGATCCGGCGCAGCACCTCGGGCCAGCCGGCCTCGGGCAGCGCGTCGAGCCCGGCGAGCCGCACGAAGTACGGCGGCCGCGCCACGTGCGCGGCGCACAGCGCACGCAGCTCGGCGCGCGCGCCGCCACGGGCCACGGCGGTCGCCAGCTCGGCCAGCGTGGCCTCGGACAGGCGCACGGCGCGCTGCGGGTCAGACATCGGGGCTTGCTCGCGCTCCGCCGCTCAGCCGCGGACCGGGGACAGCCGGGCGACGGTCTTCTTGTACTCGTAGACCCGGTCGTCGACCTGCACCGAGCCCTGGCTGATGTACAGCGTCTTGCTCTGACCGAACACGTTATCGAGCCGGATCGTGATCGTGGCATCGCCTGCCTTCTTGTGGTGCTCGACCTCGACCTGCCCGCCCTGCAGCTGGTGGGTCAGGCGCAGCCCGTCCGGATGCTGCGTGATCGTCAGCTCGGGCAGGACCATGGTCTCGGCCAGGCTCGACGGATCGAGCTTGAGCAGGAACTGGATCAGATCGCCTTCTTTCACCATGAAAGAGGGTTAGCGCGACCGAAATATTAGAGTCAAATCGATTTTAACCGACTCGCGTATAACGCACCAAGCGAATTGCCGAACGCAAGTGTTCGGGCGCGATACAGGCCCGGATCAATGACCTCCAGCTCCATGATCAGCGGGCCGCGCGCGGTCACCACGTAATCGACCCGACCCAGATCGATCGGCCGCGGGAACGCCGCGATCGCCCGGCGCGCGAAGCCCAGCTCGGCGCCGGGCGGGTCGTACGGCCGGACGGCCGCGCCGACGTGCGGACCGTTGGTCCGGTAGTCGCCGGGCGCCGAAACCTTGCGGACGGCGTGGGCGAGCTGACCGTCGACGAACACCAGCGACCGCTCGCCGTCGGCGATCTCGCGCATGAACGGCTGGACCAGCACGGCGTCACCGTGGCGGGCGAGCACGCGCAGCCGGCCGGCGTCGAGCTCGGACAGCCGGCACAGCCCGCGGCCGCACTCGCCCGCCAGCGGCTTGACGATGTGCTCGGCCGGACCGGACCGGGCCGCGCGGATCCCGGCGAGTCCGGATTGGACCGCAACGATTCGGCTGGGGATCACGGGGATTCCCGCGTCCCGCAGGGCCAGCAGATAGGACTTTTCGATACCGTATGCCAACGTTTCGAGCAGATTGATGCAGGGGATTGCCGCGGCCCGGAGCACGGCGAGCACCCCGCGCAGCTGGGCCCACTTGTCGCGCAGTGGCTCCGATCCGCCGGGCGCGGCGCCCAGGGCCGCGACGTGGATCAGCCCGAAGCGTTGCAGCGGCGTGCGGTGCGGCGTGCCGCCGCGGACATCCTGCGCCGTGACCTGGCCGTCGGCCGTGACCGACCGCCAGTCGAGCGCCAGGATGTCGAGCCCGCGGTCGGCCGCGATCCGATGATAGAACGCCAGGTCGCGCGCGCTCGCCACGTGACGCTGCCCGGCCGGACCGGCCCAGCGCACGACGACACCGACGGTCATACGAGGCGATGCCGGCGCGCCGCAGCGCGCGCCAGCGCGCGGATGAGCTCGGGATACGCCAGGCCCTGGGCGTGCGCGAGCCGGGGGAACACGCTGACCCCGGGCGCGAGGTTGGGCAGCGCGTTGGCGTCGAGCAGCACCGGGCCGTGCGGGCCGATCCGGATATCGAACCGCGCGTAGTCCTGCAGGTCGAGCACGCGAAAGCAGCGCAGCGCCAGCGCGCGCAGCGCGTACCGGTCGTCGCGCTCGATCACTGCCGACCACGGGAATCGTGCGAAGTCTGCGGTGTGCGGCTGCGCCGGCTGCGCGAACGCCAGGCGCATGACCGGCAGTGCAATCGGGGTATCGCCGAGCTGCAGCACACCGACTGTGTACTCTTCGCCTGCAATATAGCTCTCGACCACGTACTCCGAATCGTTCCACGCCGGCAGCGCCTGGCGATCCACGATCGTCACGTCGCGGTGGCACGCGCCGAACCGGGGCTTGCGGACCACCCAGCCGGCCCAGGCGTCGCCGGCCGAGACCCGGCGCGGCACGCCGATCCCGGCCCGCCGCGCGACCTCGCTCGTCCGGTGCTTGTCCTGCGCGACCTGCTGCGCGCCGGCGGTCGCGCCGACGCAGCGGGCGCACAGCTCCTCGAGGCGGCGCGCGGTCTCGGGCTGCAGCTCGCGGCCCGCGGGGCCCTCGAAGCCGTACGCCAGGTTGAACACCAGCTCGGGCCGGGTGCGCGCGAGGGTCGCGGCGATCTGATCGGGCGCGTAGGCCGCGAGCTCGACCTGCCAGCCACCGTCCGCCAGCGCGCCGGCCATCGCCGCCAGCTGATCGTCGCCGACGTGCTCGTGAAAGGGTGTCCGAGCGCGCGGCGTATACAGGATCAACAAGCGATTACGCATCACGGCTTGACCGGTCATGAGGAAGTTGCAATGATAGCTTATCTCGCGGACGGGGCCTGTGATGCGTGACTCAATCATTGAGAGATTCCGGCAGATCGCAGATCGCCATTCCGAACACATCGCGATCTGCGCGGGGGACCGGGAGATCACGTATCGCGCGCTGCACGCCGAGGCGCGGCGCGGCCACGCCGCCCTGCAGCCCGCCGTGACGGCCGGGGATCGCGTCGCGATCGTCGCGCCCGGCGGGATCGACGCGGTCGCCGCCGCGCTCGCGGTCGCGATGCACGACGCCACGTTCGTCCCGCTCGATCCGCGCTGGCCCGACGCGCGCCTGGCGCAGCTGATCGCCGCCGCCGAGGTCCGCGTGGTGGTCACGACCGGCGAGCTGCGCGCACGGGTCGCCGGGCTCGTCCCGCCCGGGGTCCACGTGATCGCCGGCGGGCGCGACGCGCTCGAGGTGCGCGACGCGCCGCGCACCGCGCCGACCTACCTGATGTTCACCTCGGGCTCGACCGGCACGCCCAAGGCGGTGGTCCAGCACGATGCCGGCGTGCTGTTCAACATCGACGCGTACGCCGCCGCGATCGGCGCCGGCCCCGGCGAGCGCCTGGCGTCGGTCGCGTCGTTCGCGTGCGATGGCGCGATCATGGATGTGTTCGGCGCGGTGCTGCACGGCGCGACCTTGTGCGTGTTCGAGCTGCGGCAGCACGGCGCCGAGGCGATGGCGGCGTGGCTGGCCGCCGCGGCGATCACCGTGCTGCATTGCACGCCGACGGTGCTGCGCCACCTGTGCCGCGCGGCGGGCGGCGACCTGCCCGCCCTGCGCCGGGTCGTGCTCGGCGGCGAGGAGCCGCGGCGCGACGACATCGCGGGCTTCCGCCGGCGGTTTGGCGGCCGCGCGGTGGTGGTCAACGGCTTTGGCCCCACCGAGTGCACGGTCGCGCTGCAGCACGAGCTGCACGACGCCGAGGCCGGCGACCCGCGGCGGATCCCGCTCGGCGCGGCGCTGCCCGGGGTCGAGCTCGTGCTGGTCGACGCGGCGGGTGCGCCGGGGGTCGGGCCCGGGCCGCACGAGCTGGTGCTGCGCTCGCCGGGCGTCGCCGCCGGCTACTGGCGCGATCCGGAGCTGACCGAGGCGGCGTTCCCGGCGCGGCTCGCCGCCGGCCGGGGCCGCGCGTTCCGCACCGGCGACCTGGTGACCCGCGACGCCGACGGCACCCTGCGCTATGCCGGCCGCGCCGACCGGCGCACCAAGCTGCGCGGCCACCGCGTCGAGCCGATCGAGATCGAGGCCATGCTCGAGCGCCACCCGGGCGTGCGCGCCGCGGCGGTCGTCGAGCCGGACGCGCCCGGCCCCGAGCGCTTGGTCGGCTACGTGGTCGCGCCCGGCCACGAGCTCGCCGCCATCCGCGCCTGGCTCGCCGAGCGCCTGCCGCGCGAGCTGGTGCCCGCCGAGCTCGTCGCGCTCGACGCGCTGCCGCTGTCCGCCGGCGGCAAGACCGACCGCGCCGCGCTCGCGCGGCGCGCCCCAGCCGAATCCGGCGACGCGTCCGACGCCGCGCCCAATGATACGCCCAATGATGCGCCCGACGCCGCGCCCAGTGATGCGCCCGACGCCGCGTCTCGCGACCCGCTCGACGCCCCATCCCGCGATCAGATCGCCGCCGCCGTCGCGCGGATCTGGCGGCGCGTGCTCGGCATCGAGCTTGGCCTCGATGACATTCCGCGCGCCGCGGGCACCGACTCGCTCGACGGGCTCCGCGCGGCCGCGCTGATCGATCGCGAGCTGGGCTATCAGCTCGAGCCATTCGACCTGCTCGACACCTGCCCGCGCGACCTCGCGCTCCGGATCTGCGCCGAGGTGCCCCGCGCCAGCGATGCGGCGCCCCTGGCGCCCGCGCTCGCCCGCTGCCTCGCGTCGCCGAGCCAGCGCCGCTACCTGGCGCGCTGCGCCGGCGGCGATCGCCCCGAGCTGCACGTCTGCTCGGTGATCGACCTGCCCGCGCACCAGGACGCCGACGCGATCCACGCGGCGCTGCGCGCGCTGATCGCCCATCACGACGTGCTGCGCGCCCGGTTCGCGGCCGATGGCGAGCTGCTCATCGAGCGCGACGCCGTGGTCCCGGTCGACATCGTCGGCATCACCGAGCTGACCGCCGACGCCCGGGCCAGGGCGATCCGGGCAGCGCGCATCGCCTGCGATGCCCCGTTCGTGCTCGATCAAGCGCCGCTGTTGCGCGCGTGCCTGGTGCAATTCCCGACCGGCGACTCGGCGCTGGTGCTCGCGATGCATCACCTGATCACCGACACCTGGTCGCGCCAGGTGCTCGAGCGTGACCTCGTCAGCCTGCTCGCGCACGCGCCGCTCGCCCCGGCCCCCAGCTACCCGGCCTTCGCGTCGTGGCAGCACACGCGCCGCCCCGCACATATCGGCGAATTCATCGCCCGCCACCAGCTGTCGGGGCTCGTCGCCGACCGCCTCCAGCTGCCCGCCGGTCCGGCCACGCCCGGCCGCCACGTCGTCGAGCTCGGCGCCGCCGCACGCCGCGCGCTCGACGCCGCGTGCCGCCGCCACGCGGTCACGCCGTTCGTGCTCCTGCTCGCCGCGCTCGTCCCCGGGCTGCGCGCGTGGTCGGCCACCGGCCGCGTCGTGGTCACCACCGACCACGCCAACCGCGACGAGCCCGGCTTCGAGCGCCTGGTCGGCCTGGCCGCCGACGTCCTGCCGATCGCGATCCCCGCGGACGTCGCCGCGGACGTCGTTGGCGCTGACGTCGCCGCGGTCGATCGCGCGACCCGCGACGCGCTCGCCCGCCGCGCCCTGCCGTTCGCCGACCTGGTCGACGCGATCGCCCCCGGCGAGCTCGCGCGCTACGACCTGGCGTTCCCCGTCGGCTTCTTCGTCGAGACCGCACCGAGCCTCGCCGGCCCGCGCAGCCGCATGCTCGACGCCGACGACATCTCTCGCCCGCTGATCGTCGTCGCCCAGCTCGCGCCCGACGCGATCACGCTCGACTTCGAGCGCCGGCGCGGCTGGCTCGACGACGATCAGCTCGCCGCGCTGGCGGCCGGCACCACCGCCGCGCTGCACCGCCTGCTCGAGGGCTCGCGATGATCCCGTGCATGACCACCGGCTTCTCCTCTGTCATCGGCGACACCCTGCGCCAGATCGCCGGGTTGCGCAGCCCGGTCGTCCGCACCTGCCACGTCGGCAACAACACCGCCAACAACTGGGGCTGGCTCGCGCTCGCCCGCAACACGCTGCTGCTGCAGTACGACCACACGCTGTACGGCGTCGACGACGTCTGCCTGCCGTGGCTCGTGCTCGGCGACCGCGGCCGGGTCGAGGCCGACTTCGACGTCGCCGGCCGGCCGCGCCCGGAGCACCACGGCCTGCACGCCACGGCGGCGCTCCGGGCCGCACCCGGCCGCCATCACTCGGTGCTGTGCCACGGGATCTTCACCGACGGCGGCGACGTGCTCCACGACCACTGGCGGCAAGCCGTGCGCGGCTCGCAGCGCAGGAACGCCCGCGCGCCGAGCTGCGACTCCGCCGATTACCTCGCGAGCTTCGAGCTGCTCGCCGCGCTGGTCACCG
The DNA here is from genome assembly GCA_036404335.1 of Kofleriaceae bacterium. GTDB lineage: Bacteria > Myxococcota_A > Polyangia > Haliangiales > Haliangiaceae > JABFXX01. Next base: position 4,354 of record DASWOO010000294.1, on the reverse strand, counting down.
CGTTCGCCGAGCGCCGCCAGCTCCACCTGATCTTCGACCGCTGGGTCCGGACCTCGAAGCGCGGCGTCCCGGTGTTCTTCCCGATCGAGCACATCGCGTACGGCGATCGCGCGCTGACGATCCACGGCGGCGGTGGCAGCCTGCTGCACGACGCCGGCATCGACGCCCTGCTCGCCGAGCTGCGCCACGGGCTCGCCGCCGTCGCCGATCGGGTGCGCGCCGGGATCCGGCCGCCGCCGCTCAACTATCCGTGGCCCGCGCTCGCGTTTGGCTATCTGTGGACCGCGGTCAAGGAGCACCACGCCGACGCCACGCAGGATCGGTTCTTCCACGCCGGCGGCTCGGCCAGCCAGTACTACCTCCGCGAGCCCGCGCTCGCCGGCCGGCTGCAGCTGGTCAAGCGCGCGCTGGTCGAGCTCGGATATCTGCCCGAGGCCGCGGCGATCGAGGTCATCCCGAGCCATACCTGCCAGCTGTTCGCGACCACGCCCGCGTCGGCCGAGGTCCTCGCCGGAATGCTCGAGGGCTGGCGCGATCGCCTGCGGCGCCGCGACGACACGCCCGGCATGCTCGCGCAGCTGTCGGCCACCACCGCGCCCGCCGTCGTGATCGGCGCGTGGTTCGCGCGCCTCGAGCCCGAGACCCGCACCTGGCTCGCCGCGCAGCGCACGGCGTTCAACCGGCTCGATCCGCACCGGCTGCCGATCGCGCACATGACGCGCCCGCCCGCCGACACCTACAACAAATACGGGATCTCGCAGCGCGCGCTCGCCGAGCGCCCGGTGATCTTCCCCGAGGTGTTTCACCACCTGCGCTGGTTCGAGGCCGAGCTGCTCGCCAAGGCCCTCGCCGAGGTCGCCTGCCACGAGCCCGAGCTCGCGGAGCGCGCGCCATGAGCCAGATCTTCGCCGGCGCGTACATGCAGCCCGGCGACTCGGCGCTGTACTGGCCGGCCTACGCTGATCGCTACATCCCGGTCGAGCTCGCCGCCGCGACGGCCGCGGATCTGGTCGTCGCCCAGAGCGCGCGGCTGCCCGAGTTCCTCGCCGAGCCCGCCGCGCTCGCGGGCGCGCCGCGCTGGTCGTTCTTCCCGCCGATGCTCGCGCCCGGGACGCCCGGCGCGCGCACGGTCGACGCGATCATGACCGGCGGCCGGACGTTCCTGCTGACCGAGCACGGCGCCGAGTCCCTGGGGATCCCGCCGCGGATCTATCTCGACCTCGGCAAGATGGGCTGGAGCGACGGCCTGCTCGAGCTCCGCCCCGAGCTCAAGGGCGCCGGCACGCTGTTCGATCGCACGCTGCTCGATCGCGCGCGGCTCGCCCGCGAGCTCGACGGCCACCCCGAGCTCGCCCGCGCGTATCACGCGCTCGGCAGCCCGCCGGCGCTGGCGCTGTCGCTCGCGATGTACCTCAAGCGCATCCTCGGTGGTCAGGACGACGAGTACGCGCGCCACTCGGTGCGGGTGTCGAACGCGCTGCTCGGCACGTCGCAGCTCCGGTTCACGCCGGTGTGGCAGGCGATCCAGTACCCCGAGGCGGTCGTCCGCAACCTCGCGATCGTCAGCCGCGCGCTGCCGCCGGAGACCCCGGTGTGCGACCGCGGCTACCTGATGGAGCTGCGGTTCACGCCCAGCACGGTGCGCGCGATCTACTTCGACACCGCGCGCAGCGACGCCGAGCTGCGCCTGCTCGCCCGCCGGGTCAGCGATGACCCCGCGCGGCTGCACGCGACCTGGGTCGAGATGATCGCCGACGCGCGCCGCTACCTCGAGACCATCACGCTGTCGAGCCACGTCCGCGACGCCGGCATCGGCTGGACCAAGGCCGGCGACATCAACGAGATGTACAAGCCCGACGAGCGCGGCACCTACGACCTCGCCTACGAGTTCCGCAACCGCCGCCGGGTCGCGTGGTTCCTCGCCAAGGACGAGGTGATCGTCGCCGGCCTGGGCAAGGTCTTCACCGACACCGAGAGCTACTTCGGCGGCACCACGCGGTTCGTCAGCGCCGATCGCGCCGCGCTCGCGTTCCACCACGAGCTGTATCTGCTCATGGTGCTGCGCGATCACCTGCGGGTGTGCGCCGCGTTTCGCGTCGCGATCGAGCTCGCCGCCGGCCGGCCCTGCGACGCTCGCGCCCGGCTCCGCCTGCAGGCCGAGACCGCCGCGCGGCTCGAGCACGCGATCAACGCAAGCCCGCACCTGCGGCTCCAGCTGCGCGCCCGCGACGCGGTGTTCGAGCACGCCTATCCCCAGCTCGACGGCGCCAGCGCGCGCTACCGCTTGCCGCGCTGGCAGCTGCGCGAGGCCTACGCGTGATCCCTACGCGTGTTCGGCGATACGTGATAGGAAGCGGTTATCATGAACCGCCCGTCGTTGCGTCAGCTCGAGTGCCTGGTGGCGGTGGCCGACCACGGCAGCTTCCGGGCCGCCGCGACGTCGCTCGGCATCTCGCAGCCGGCGCTGTCAGCCCAGGTCCAGGCGGTCGAGCAGCTGCTCGGCGTGCAGGTGTTCGAGCGCGATCGGCGCAGCGTGCTGATCACGCCCGCGGGGGAGGACGTCGTCACCCGCGTGCGCGAGGCGCTCACCGCGATCGACGCGGTCGGCGACGCGGCCCGGCGGCGCGGTGAGCCGCTGGTCGGCCCGCTGCGGCTCGGCGTGATCCCGACGGTCGCGCCATACTGGCTGCCCGCGCTGCTGCCCGAGGTCCACCGCAAGTTCCCCAAGCTCGAGCTCGTGCTGCGCGAGGATCAGACCTCGCGGCTGCTCGCGCTGCTCACCGCGGGCCAGCTCGAGGTCGCGCTGCTCGCGATCCCGGTGCCCGGCGACTTCACCACCGCGCCGATCGCGCGCGAGGGGTTCCTCGCGGCCGCCCCGCGCGGCGCGGCGCTGGTCAGGCACCGCGGCAAGCTCACCGAGAGCGACCTCGACGATCAGACCGTGCTGCTGCTCGAGGATGGCCACTGCCTGCGCGACCAGGCGCTCGCCGTGTGCAAGCGCGCCGGCGCGGTCGAGTCGGTCGAGGTCCGCGCCACCAGCCTGCCGACCCTGGTGCAGATGGTCGCCGGCGGCCTCGGCGTGACCCTCTTGCCCGAAGCCGCCGCCCCCATGCTGCTCCAGCGCCACGGCCCGGTCGCCACCGCCGAGTTCGCCAAGCCCGTGCCCGGCCGCACCCTCGGCCTCGCCTGGCGCAGCTCCTCCGGCCGCCTCCGCGAGTTCCGCCTGCTCGCCGAGATCCTCGCCGCCGAGGCCGAGATCTTCCTCGCCAAGGTCCGCGAGGCCCGCGGCAAACCCAGCCGCCGCCGCGCCGGCGCGTAGCCCCACGCGCTCCGCTGGCCCCGCCGATCCAGCCGCGCACCGGGCGCGACATGGGGCTCGCGGGTGGCTCGAGCACCGACCGGCTCGAGCGCGGCCGGCGGAGGGCGCGTGGACGGCTCGAGCACCGACCGGCTCGAGCGCGGGCCGGTGGAGAGCGCGTGGACGGCTCGAGCACCGACCGGCTCGAGCGCGGGCCGGTGGAGAGCGCGTGGACGGCTCGAGCACCGACCGGCTCGAGCGCGGGCCGGTGGAGAGCGCGTGGACGGCTCGTGACCGCCGCACCCGGGGCACGACGGGCGCCCTCGCGCCCGCTCACGACCCATCGCCTCGAGCCAGCGCCGCCGACGGAGATTTTGATTTTTCGAGACGGGGCGGACCAGAACGGAGATCGCCGTGTTGCTTCGAGGCGTGTCGAGGCACGCCACCGTGTCACCCGGCTGCGCGATGGCGAAAAGCTCAAGATCCTGCACCCGGAGCCGGCTCGAGCGCGGGCCGGCGGAGCGCGCATGGACGGCTCGTGACCGGCCGCACCCGGAGCACGACGGGCACCCTCGCGCCCGCTCACGACCCATCGCCTCGAGCGAGCGCCGCCGACGGAGATTGCAATTCAAATGATAGGACCAGAATGGACACCGCCTGTATGGCTTGCAGCGGGTGCCGAGTCACGCTGGTGGCTCGAGCGCGGGCCGGCGGGGAGCGCGTGGACGGCTCTTGACCGGCCGCACCTGGAGCACGACGGGCGCGCTCGCGCCCGCTCACGACCCATCGCCTCAAGCGAGCGCCGCCGACGGAGATTTGATTTTTCGAGAGACGGGTCGGACCAGAACGGAGACCGTGCTGCTTCGAGGCGTGTCGAGGCACGCCACCGTGTCCCCGCTGCGCGATGGCGAAGAGCTCGCGCTCAGGATCGAACTGACCGACGGCGAGCCGGGTCAAGAACTGGCTGAGGAACGTCCTGCACCGGAGCCGGCTCGAGCGCGGGCCGGTGTAGAGCGCGTGGACGGCTCGTGACCGGCCGCACCCGGGGCACGACGG
>DASWOO010000293.1:0-3781 GCA_036404335.1 Kofleriaceae bacterium | reverse complement strand
ACGTCGCCGACGATCCGCAGCTAGAGCGCAAGGTCGCGCTCAAGATCGTGCGGGCCGCGCGGTTCGGCGGCGAGGCGCGGACCCGGCTGTCGCGCGAGGCGCGGGCGATGGCGCAGGTCAAGCATCCGCACGTCGTGACGGTGTACGACGCGGGCGAGCTCGACGACGGCGTGTTCATCGCGATGGAGCTGATCGACGGCGCGACCCTGGCCGAGTGGCTGCGCGCCGGCCGGCCGTGGCGCGAGCTGATCCGGATGTTCGACGCGGCGGGCCGCGGGCTGGCGGCGGCGCACGCGGCGGGCATCGTCCACCGCGACTTCAAGCCGGAGAACGTGCTGGTCGATCGCGGCGAGCGCGCGGTGGTCACCGACTTCGGCCTGGCGTTCGCGCCGGCGGTCAGCGTGGCGGTGGGGACGTCGTCGGAGGCGGTCGCGGGCGTGGCGCTGCGCGAGGCGGGGGCGCTGACCCGGACCGGCGCGCTGCTCGGCACGCCGCTGTACATGTCGCCGGAGCAGCACCGCGGCGAGCGGGTCGACGCGCGGTCGGATCAGTACAGCTTCGCGGTCGCGCTGTACATGGCGCTGTACGGCGCCGCGCCGTTCGCCGGCGGTACGATCGGCGAGCTGCGGGCGTCGGTGCTGAGCGGAGGCGCGGTCGGCCGGCCGGCGGGCTCGGCGGTGCCGCCGCGCGTGCACCGGGTGCTGGCGCGCGCGCTGGCGACGGATCCGGAGGCGCGGTACCCGTCGATGACGGTGCTGCTCGACGAGCTGGCGGTCGCGGCGCGGCCGCTGCGCTGGCGTCGGCTCGGCGCGCTGGGCGGCGGGCTGCTCGCCGTGCTCGCGGCGATCGGCGCCGCGTGGGGCGTGCGCTCGGCGCCGCCGGAGCGCGTGGCGCCGGCGCCGGTCGCGATGGGGTCGGCGCCGACCCCGGCGGCGCGGCGGCTGGCGGTGATGATCGAACGGTTCGACAACGCCAGCGGCGACGCGCGGCTCGACGGCGCGGCCGAGCTGCAGCTGGTCGCCGAGCTGGCGCGCTCGACCCGGCTCGACGCGATGGCCGGCCTGGAGCTGGCGCAGCGCAAGCTCGAGCTCGGCGTCGGCGACGGGCCGACCGACGACGCCGGCCGGGCGCTGACCGCGCGCGACGGCAAGCCGGCGCTGGTCATCGCCGGGACGATCGCGCGGCAGGGCCGGGGCCTCGCGATCGCGATCAGCGGGCGCGATCCGGCGGGCCGGGTCCGGCCGTTCGGGCTGCGCGCGGAGGTCGCGACCGCGGATCAGGTGCTGCCGGCGGTGGCCGAGCTGGCGCGCGAGGTCCGGGGCCAGCTCGGCGATCCGGTCGCGGGCGAGGCCGCGCACGCGATGACCACGTCGCTCGACGCGGTCCACGCCCTGAACGAGGGCCAGAAGGCGTCGTTCGCCGGGCAGGGCGAGCGCGCGTATGCGCTGTTCCAGCGCGCGGTCAACGCCGATCCGCACTTCGCGCTGGCGCACGTCCAGCTCGGCAACACGCTGTACAACCTCGAGCGCATCCCCGAGGCGAGCCGCGAGCTGGAGCGCGCGCTCGCCGAGCGCGCGTCGATGTCGGAGCGGATGCGGCTGCACGTGCTGGCGGACTACCTCGACGTCACCGGGCGCTACCTCGAGTCCGTGGCGGCGTCGGAGCAGCTGCTCGCGAAGTGGCCGGGCGACACCCGCACGGAGATCAACGTGGTGTCGACGGCGCTCAACGGCGCCAGCTGGCCGCTCGCGCTGGAGCTGGCGCGGCGCGCGGCGGCCAATCACGGCAACGTCGCCGTCGTGCGTGGCAACCTGGTGATCGCCGAGCTGGCGAACAACCTGATCGGCGACGCCGCGCGCGACGGGGCGCTGGCGCTGCGCGAGCTGCCGCATCCGTCGCCGTTCGGCGCGGCGGCCACGGCGATCGCCCAGGTGCTGCACGGCGAGCTCGCGGCGGGCGAGCAGACGATCGAGCGGCTGCGCGGCCTGGACAGCTGGCTGGCCCAGACCTCGCTCGCCGATCTCCGGGTGCTCCAGGGCCGGCTCGCGGACGCCGAGGCGCTGTATCGCAAGCAGCTCGACGAGGTCCGGACGCTGCACAACGAGCAGGAGCCGCGGTTCCCGCTGGCGTCGCTGGCGCAGATCCAGCTGCGCCGGGGCGAGCCGGCTGCAGCGCGCAAGACCGCGCTGCAGGCGGTCGGGCTCGAGACCCCGCGCAACGCGTACATGGTGGCCAGCCTGCTGTGCGAGACCGGCGATGATCACGTCGCGCGCGAGCTGGCGCGGACGTGGGCCGACAGCGCGCTGCCCGAGACCCGCATGCTCGGCAAGCTGCTCGACGGCGACCTGGCGCGGCAGCGGCGCGACTGGCGCGCGGCGATCGCGGCGTACACCGCGGCCGGCAAGCTGCTCGATCTGTGGCCGGTGCACGCCCGGCTCGGCCTCGCGCTGCTCGCCGCCGGCCAGCCCGCCGAGGCCGCGCGCGAGCTCGCCGCCGCCGTCGCCCGGCGCGGCGAGGCCGCGGTGTTCCTGACGCCAAGCCTGGCGTACCTGCCGGAGGTGTACCTGGGGCTCGCCCGGGCGCGCGACGCGGCGCACGACCCGGCCGCGGCCGAGGCGTACCGCGCGGTGGTCGACCTGGCGCCGGCGGCGGACGCCGCGGATCTGTTCACGGCCACGGCGCGGCGCCGGCTCGCCGCGCTGGCGGCGCAGTAGGCCACGCATGCCGCGCGCCGTAACCTCGCCCGCGCTGCCGCGTACGCTGGTCATGCGTGTCCTGCCCGCGATCGTCGCGCTCGCCGCCGGTTGCGGCGGTAGCCGGGGCGCCGATCCTGCGGCGCTCGACCCGCACGCGGACCCCGAGTCCCGGTTCGGCCCGCTCGAGATCGGCGCCGACTACGCGTCGTACCGCAAGCTCACCGACAAGCCGTTCCAGTCGCTCGATCACGGCAACCGCTGGGTCGACGTGTACGTCAACGCGCGCGGCGCCGACGCCTATCTATCCGGCGCGCCGATGCCGGTCGGCTCGATCGTGGTCAAGACGTCGGTCCAGAACGACCACGGGCGGCCGTCGGCGATCGAGGGCCCGGTGTTCGTCATGGAGAAGCGCGCGCGCGGCTACGACCCACCGCGCGACGACTGGTACTACGCGATCCGCTGGGCCGACCCGCCGCCCGGCGAGCGCGCCAAGCTCGGCGGCCCGTTCTACTGGCGCGGCAAATCGCCGCACGTCGCCTACTGCTGGGAGTGCCACGACAGCTACGACCGCCGGCTCGGCGGGTTGACCCCGTCGTCGCAGCTGCCGCGGTAGCGTTCCTGCGATGGCTGCCGGCGATCGCACCCTCGGCCGCGGCACCGCGTGGGTCGGCATCGCGAGCGGCCTGTCCGGCGTGCTCGACGTCATCACCACGGTCACCTGCCTGTGGCTGTGGCTGTCGCCGGCCGACCTCGGCGTCGCGACCCTCGCCGGCGCGATGCTGCCGGTGCTCGAGCGGCTGTCCAACCTCGGCATGCCGTCGGCGCTGGTCCGGTTCGGCGACGCCGACCGGCGCGGCCAGTCGACGATGGTGTGGATCCACGCCGCCGCCGCGCTCACCGTGCTCGCCGGCGTCGTCGCGCTCGGCCCGGTCATCGCCAAGATCTTCGGCGCGCCGGTCATCGCCGGCCTGCTGATCGGCTACGGCGTCAAGCTCGCGCTCGCCACCGCGCACGCCGCGCCCGAGGCCCAGCTGCGCCGCGAGCTGGCGTTCGAATCGCTGACCCGCGTCCGGATCGTCGCGTCG
>DASWOO010000292.1:0-2783 GCA_036404335.1 Kofleriaceae bacterium | reverse complement strand
AGCTGACGATCCACGCCGGCCACCACACGGTCAAGGTCACCTTCGGCGGCGACGACCCGCCGCGCACGCAGACCTATCAGCTCGAGCTCGCCAACGGCGACACCCGCGACCTGCAAGCCGACTTCACCAAGCCCTGACGCGGTACCCGACGCGGTACGCTCGCGCCATGCGACCCCTGCGGTACTCCATCAACGTCACCCTGGACGGGTGCTGCGACCATCGCGCGACCGACCCGAGCGAGGACGTGCACCGGGTCGCGACCGAGAACCTCGAATGGGCCGATGCGCTGCTGCTCGGCCGGATCACGTACGAGATGATGGAGGAAGGCTGGCGAGCGCCGGCGCCGGCGGGCACGCGGCCTGCCTGGATGGAGCCGTTCGCGCGGACGATCAACGCCGCCAAGAAGTACGTGGTGTCGAGCACGCTGGCGCGGGTCGACTGGAACACGGAGCTCGTCCGCGGCGACCTGCGCCAGGCCATCACCCGGCTCAAGCAGGAGCCCGGCCGGGGCCTGCTGGTGGGCGGCCTGACGCTCCCGCTCGCGCTGGCGGAGCTCGGGCTGATCGACGAGTACGAGCTCGTGGTGCAGCCCCGGCTCGTCGGCCACGGGCCGACGCTGTTCGCCGGGCTGGCGAAGCACATCGACCTGACGCTGGTGAGCCGGCGGGAGTTTCCCTCGGGGATCGTGGCGATGCGCTACGCGCCGAGGCGGTAGGCTATCGCCGGGCCGGGGGCCGCAGCGAGCTGGCCGCGACCGATGCGATCCGCATGGTGCCGGACTGGGTCTTGGGCACCTGGTTGCGGGGCACGCCGGTGCCGCGCGCCCGCGGTGAGGTCGCGAGCGTGGCGAGCATGTCGTCGTGCGAGAGCCGGCGCTGGAGCTGGTCGGCCAGGGTCGCGAGCAGCTTGCGGTCCTCGCGGGCGACGGCCTCGGCGCGGCGCGCGGCCAGGGCGGCGGTCGCGTCGCGGGCGACGACGATCACGGCGTGGAGCTTGCCGTGCTCGTCGACCGGGCGCAGCTCGAGCTGGAACACGCGGTCGCCGCGCTCGAGCTCGGCGGGCAGGAGGCTCACCGCGACGTCGAATGGCAGCGCGCCGTCGACGATCTGCTCGAAGCCGCGCGCGTAGGCCGCCGCGCGCGCCAGGTCGCCGGGGAACAGCACCTCCCACAGCGGGCGCTCGCCCGGGTCGCCGAACCAGGCGGTGAACGCCCGCGACCGCTCGCCGCGCAGCACACCGTCGAGGCCGACGGTGGCCAGGCCCTCGTCCATGCCGTCGAGGATCCGCTGCATCGACCGATCGCGCGCGACCAGGGCCTCGGTGCGCGCGGCCACCTTGTACTCGAGGCTGGCGTTGAACGACTCCAGCTTGAGCTTCATCTCGGTCAGCCGGTGGTTGGTGCGGTCGAGCTCGGCGATGCCGCCGGCCAGGCGGCGGCCGGCGAACGCGCAGCCCGCCGCGCCGATCACGACGATGATCACCGTGAGCAGCCGCGCCGTGCCGGTCGCCACCGCGGCGTCGTGGACGGAGGCCTCGGCCTGCTGGGTGAGCGCGGCGTGCAGCGCCTGGGTCACGCGGGTCAGCGCGCCGGCCGCCGCGACGCTGGCCGCGCGGATCGCGATCGTGCGCTCGGCCTCGGCGATCACCTTGCGGCGCAGCGCGACCAGGCTGTCGGGCCGCTGCTCGTCGAGGATGCGCGGCGCGATGTCGTCGAGCCGGCGCTCGAGCACGGCCGTCCGCGCCGCGACCTCGGGGCGGCGGTCGAGCCGGCCGTCGAGCGCGGTGGTCAGCCGGGCGAGGCGGCTGCGGATCACCGCCAGGTCGTTGACCGCGAGCGAGTTGATCGCATCGGCCGACGGCGCCAGGCCGAGCTGGCCGGTCGCGCGGGCCAGGCCGAGCACGCTCGTCGCCAGGGTCTCGGTGGTGTCGAGCGCGGCGCGGACGTCGCCGAGCACCGCGGTGCGGACCAGCTCGAGCTTGACGCCGGTGTCGAGCGATCCGGCGATGCCGCGCAGCACCTGCATGTACTCGAGGCGGAGCAGGCCGGCGATCGCCTGCGAGTCCTCGACGAGCGCCCGCAGGTCGCCGTCGATCCGGGCGAGCTCGGTCTCGAAGCCATGCTGCAGCCGGTGCTTGCGCTCGATCGCGTCGAACAGCTCGGCGTCGGCGGCGAGGAACGCGTCGGCCGCGGCCGGCAGGGTCGCGGCCTCGTGCAGCTCGACCAGGGCGACCGCGGCCGCGCGCAGCGGCTGCTCGACCGCGGTGCGATCGCGCAGCGGCTCGAGCTGCTCGCTCGCCACCGTGCTCGAGACCTGCGCCTGGCGACCGAACGCGGCGCCGACCGAGGCCTCGAGCCGGCTGACCTCCTGCTCGGCGGGCAGCGCCTGGCGGACCAGGCGATCCTGCACGCTGCTCAGTCGGTGCTCGACCAGCACCAGGGTCGCGACCAGCGCGACGAACAAGACGCCGCCGATCGCGCCGATCAGCACCAGCTTGTCGTCGAGCCCGCCCCGGCCGCGCGCGGCGTTGCCGAGCCGGCTCGACAGCCCGCGCAGCCGCTCGCCCGCGGCGGCCAGCTGATCGCCCGCGCTCACAGCGCACCGCCCGCGCCGGCCGCTCCGGCCGCTGCGGCCGCTGCGGCCGCTGCGGACCATGGGCTCAGCAGCTTGAACTGGCCGTGGTCGATGATCGTCGGCCACACCCGCATGCTGAGCTGGTGGCGCGCCGGCGTGACCTCGAGCGGCTCCCCGAGCCCCAGCTCGAGCGGGCCGGCGGCCTCGAGC
>DASWOO010000291.1:0-6340 GCA_036404335.1 Kofleriaceae bacterium | reverse complement strand
GCGGCGCGCAGCGCGTCGCGTGGGGCCCGATCTGGCGCAAGACCCGCGCCTGGTTCACCGCGAAGCTCGAGCGCGAGCTCGGCATCACGCCCGAGCGCGACGGCGCCGGTAACCTGTGGGCGACCCTGCCCGGCGCGTCGTCGAAGAGCGTGGTGATCGGCAGCCACCTCGACTCGGTCCCCGGCGGCGGCTGGCTCGACGGCTGCCTCGGCGTGCTCGCCGGGCTCGAGGTCCTGCGCCGCGCCAAGGCCGCCGGCACGCCCGAGCTGACCCTGCGCCTGGTCGACTGGGCCGACGAGGAAGGCGCGCGGTTCGGCCGCAGCTTGACCGGCTCGGCGGCGTCGGCCGGCGCGCTCGATCCGCACGGCGAGCTCGCGCACCTGGTCGATCGCCAGGGCGTCACGCTGCCGGCGGCGATCGCCGAGAACGGCGTGTCGCTCGACAGCATGGCCGAGGCGCAGGCGTACTTCGCCGGGCTCGACGCCGCGGCCTACCTCGAGCTGCACATCGAGCAGGGCCCGGTGCTCGAGGACATGAAGCGCCCGGTCGGCATCGTGCTCGGCACGATGGGCGTCGAGCGCTACAACCTGCGGTTCGTCGGCCAGGCCGCGCACTCCGGCGCGGCGCCGATCCACCTGCGCAAGGACGCGTTCCTCGCCGCCGCCGAGTTCGCGCTCGCCTGCCGCGATATCAGCGTCGCCCACTCGGGCAAGACCCCGCGGACCCGCGTGGTCGCGACCTGCGGCGTGGTCAAGGTCGAGCCCAACTTCGTCACCGCGGTGCCCGGCTCGACCGAGATCTCGATCGACCTGCGCGCGCTCGACGCCAAGATCCTGGCCCAGATGCTGGCCGAGGCCCGGCGCGCCGCGGCCAAGGCCGCCAGGACCCACCACGTCACCGTGGCGTGGAGCCCGCTGCTCCACATCACGCCGCGGCTGTTCGACGAGCGGCTGATGGCGATCATGCGCCGGACCGTCGCCGAGGTCACCGGCTACGCGCCCGAGCTGCCGTCGGGCCCGCTGCACGACGCCGCCGAGATGGCCGCGCTGGTCCCGACCGCGATGATGTTCGCGCAGAGCAGCCCCGGGATCTCGCACACCCGGCTCGAGGACACGCCGCGCCCGGCGCTCGACCAGGCGATCCGCGCGTTCCTGCTCGCCGTCGATCAGTCGCTCGATCTGCTCACCCCCGTCGGATAGCTGCCGGGCTCTGCCGTCCGGGCGCGGCCCGTGACCTGGTAGAGATGAGCCATATGCGTAGATCATGGATCGGCGTTCTCGCGGGGGTGCTCGCGGCGTGTGGCTCGTCGGGCTCGGGCGGCGGCGATCCGTCGACGCTGGTCACGCTCACGCTGACGTCGGGCTCGGTCGACGTCGTCGCCTACCGGAGCGACGCGGACGACGCCTGGCAGACGGCGCGCAAGACCTCGGCGACGACGTACGAGCTCGACGTCGCCGGGCCGTACTGGCTCGCGGTGAGCTGCCAGGCCCACGCCGATGATCCGAACCGGGTCTACCGCTCGCTGACCCAGTACGGGCGCACGCTCGACGATCCGCACCAGCTCGCCGAGGCGTTCTGCGCGGACGACGACGCGCCCCCGGCGATGGTGCACGCGACCGGGACCATGGTGCGGCCCGGCCAGATCGCGATGACCCAGCCCGAGCGGTCCGCGACCGCCGGCTGGAGCTTCGATCAGCCGGCCGTGCCCGGGACGTACACGCTGTACGCGGCGAGCGCGGATCACGTGCTCGCCCTGCGCGATCTCGACGTGCACGCCCGCCTCGAGCTGCCGGCGATCGATGTCGACGCGAACGGCACGGCGCTGACGCCGATGGCGTTCACGATCACCAACCCCGGCCTGGCGGACAAGACCGAGGTCGCGGTCGCGATCCAGGACGCGAGCCTGCAGCTCCCGCCGATCGATGCCCCGACCGACCTGCCGCTCTACGTCTACATCGGCGCGCCGGCGCAGGCGATGGTCATCCCGTCGTCGGCGCTCGCGGCCCACGACGCGCAGACCGTCTCGGTCCGCGAGTACGTGACCGGCCCGGCCGGCAAGTTCTCGAGCAGCCGGTCCTACCGCAAGCCCTACCACGTCGGCGACGACACGGCGGTGACCTTGCCGGAGCAGATCGGGGTGTTGACCTGGCTCACCAACGACGATGACGTCGAGGTCAGCTGGAAGTCGATCCCGGCGAACATGCCGTTCTGGTTCGACGTCCAGGGCGCGTCGACGTCCGGCCTGCCGCGCAACTACTCGATGGACGTGAGCGCGGCGTTCCTGGCCACGACCACCGAGATTCCGCTGCGGTTCGCGACCGACCTGCCGGGCGGCCAGCCGGACTGGCGGGTCGATTTTTCCACGGCGTACTCGCTCGATGCGATCGGCCAGATCCACGGCGATCTCGCCGTGGATCCCGTGATCTCGGTGACCGAGCAGATATCGTCGTCCGGGACGCCCACCGCGGCCCCGCGGCGATCCCTCGCGCGCTGAGCGCATGAGGCTCGGCCGCCGCGTTATTCTCGCGGCGTGAAAGCCAACCAGCCGGAGACGGCAGACGAGTTCGTGGACGCGGCGTTCGCGTTGCAGGAGCGCGGCGAGGCCGTGCCGGCTGCTCAGCTGTATCGCGAGGCGCTCCAGCTCGATCCGAAGCATCACCGGGCGATGAATCTGCTGTCGATGATCCTGATCGGGCGCGACCTGCCCGCGGCGATCGAGCTGATCCAGCAGGCGATCGCGCTCGAGCCGGACGTCGCCTGGTACCACCTGAACCTCGGCCACGCCTACGCCGAGTCGGGGAACGACGCGGGCGCGGTGGCGGCGATCGAGGCCTCGGCGCGGCTCGATCCCACGGCGGCGATCCCGCGCTACGACCTGGCGCGCCAGCACCTGCGCCACCAGCGGACCGAGCCGGCGATCGCGGCGCTGCGCGAGGTGGTCGCGCTCGAGCCCGAGCATCGGCGGGCGGCGTTCCTGCTGACCAGCCTGACCGGCGGCCACGCCGACACCGCGCCGGCCGACTACGTCACCGAGCTGTTCGACAGCTATGCCGGGACGTTCGAGGCCCACGTGACGGAAGGCCTGCAGTACCAGGCGCCCGAGGAGCTCGCCGGGCTGGTCGCCGCCGACGGCATCGACGGCGCGCGCGCGTGGCAGATCGTCGACCTCGGCTGCGGCAGCGGCCTGGGTGGCCTGACGTTCGGCGCGCTGGCCAAGCACCTGGTCGGCTCGGATCTGTCGCCGAAGATGATCGAGATCGCGCGCGGCCGCGGCGTGTACGACGAGCTGCACGTCGAGGATCAGCTGCAGACGCTCGGCCGGGTGCGCGACGTGGATCTGGTGCTCGCGTCCGACGTGTTCATCTACGTCGGCGCGCTCGAGGCCACGTTCGCGGCCGCGGCCCAGGCGGTGCGGCCCGGCGGCCGGTTCGCGTTCACGACCGAGCGGCCCGACGCCGACGGCTACGGCGACGGCGACGGCGGCGGCGATGGCTTCGTGCTGCGCGCGAGCAGCCGCTACGCGCACGGCGATGGCTACATCCGCGGGCTGGCCGAGCGCCACGGGTTCGAGGTCCGCGCCTCGGCCGACACGGCGCTGCGCGTCGAGAACGGCGCGCCGATCGCCGGCACGCTGTACCTGCTGATCCGCAGGCCGGCGGCGTGAGGCGGGGCGCGCTGCTCGCGATCCTGGGCGCGGCGGCGTGCGAATCGAAGTCGCCGGCGCGCGAGGCGCCGGTGCCCGCGCCCGCGCCCGCGCCCGCGCCCGTGCCTGATGCCGTCGACCGCGATGCCGCGCCCGCGGGCGTGGCGCTCGTCGGCGCGCCCGGCCCGGCCGAGGCCGACGCGGTGCACGGCGCTTCGGGCGCTCGGGTCCGGCGCGGCACGATCGCGCTCGGCGGCGTGCCGCGGGCGTTCTGGCTGCGCAGCGCGGCGGAATTCGACTCGCCGTACACGGTGATCGCGATCGACCTCGACGGCAACGGCACCGCCGGCCCGCCGGTGGCGGCGACCGACACCGCGGACGAGCGCAAGGCCCGCGAGTGGGACGACCCGGAGGTGACCCAGCTGTACGAGAAGACGATCAACCTGGGCGCGCACAGCTACGAGCTCGCGGTCGACCCGCGCGGCGACACGCTCCGCCTGACCCCGCTGCCGACCCGGCAGCCCGATCGCGCCGCCCTGCGCCTCGGCGCCGCCGCGCCGGACTTCACCCTCGACGACCTCGACGGCCAGCCGTTCACGCTGTCCGCGCTGCGCGGCCATCCGGTGCTGATCGACTTCTGGTCGACGACCTGCGTCGAGTGCGTCACCCAGGCCCCGCAGCTCGCGGCGCTCTACCAGCGCCACCACCCGCGCGGCCTCGAGCTCCTCGGGATCGCGGGCGACACCCCCGACACGCTCGCCCGGTTCTTCGCCAGCCACCCGCACGTCGGCCGGACCGCGCTCGACGACGACACCGCCAGCGCGCGCTACCGGGTCGGCTGGTGGCCGAGCTACTTCCTGGTCGACGCCCACGGCCAGCTCGCGGTCGCGCGCGGCTCGCTCGATCAGATCGCGGCCTACCTCGACGCGCACTGAGCGCGGCACGCATGCTGCTGGGAGCCTGGGGTATGCACCGCGGTTGGACATGGCTGGTCGTGATCTTGGCGAGTTGCGCGGCGAGCCCGCCGGCGCCCGTTGACAGCCCGGCAACGCGGGTTGCCAGGCTAACGCCGCTCCGGGTGAGCCTGGGCCCGGCGGCGTTCCAGGTCGGCGATGGCAACGAGCTGGTCGGCGCGACGGTCGCGACGTTCGCGCGGAGTACGGCGGCATGCCGCCTGGCGATTTCGTGATCGCGCGCGCGTTTCCCGACGGGGTGCCCCCGGGTGCGCCGGCCGGGATCAACCTGTTCGCGCGCGGCGTGAACGTCAGCTGGGTGCTCGACGGCGACGCGCAGCGCGGCTACGCGCTGATCTACGACGAGAACGCCAACGGAGATCTGCGCGACGATCCGGCGCACGCGTTCTCGCCGATCGCCGGCGGCTTCGAGCTCGCGATCACGCAGTCCACGCCGCAACGGCCCGGCACCTGGCCGACGCGCTTGCGGATCCGCGATGGCAAGATGTTCGAGCAAGCGGAGCGGGTCCGCCGCGGCACGGTCGAGCTCGACGGCCAGCGCCGCGCGGTCGAGCTCCGCGCCACGTCCGCCTACTGGAACCCGATGGCCACGGTGGCGATCGATCTCGACGGTGATGGTGTCGCCGGGCCGGTGCCGCGCGCGGGCGAGAACCCCGGGCAGCGCTGGCTGCGCGAGCGCGACGCGCCCGAGGTCGTGTTGATGGCGCAGCCGGCGATCAACCTCGGCGCACGGACCTACGACGTCGCGGTCGGTCCGGGCGGCGACCAGCTGACGCTCACGCCGCGCGCGACGCGGATGCCGGATCGCCCGAGCTTGCAGGTCGGCTCCATCCCGCCCGACTTCGCCATCAATGATCTCGACGGCCAGCGCCTCCAGCTGTCGGCGCTGCGCGGCCGCCCGATCGTCCTCGATTTCTGGATCACCGCGTGCGGCCCGTGCATCGCGGCGATGCCCGAGCTCGCCGCGCTGGCCGAGCGCCATCCCGAGCTCGCGCTCGTCTCGCTCGCCGGAGACGAGTCGGCGGACGACATCCGCACGACCCTGGCCAGCCATCCGCACGCCGGCCGCGTCGCGCAGTACGGCGAGGCGCTGGCCCGGACGTACCGGGTCTACGCGATGCCGACCTACTTCGTCGTCGGCGCCGACGGCAAGATCGCGGTCGCGCGCGGCAAGCTCGACGACGTTCTGGCATACTTCGACCGGGGCTCGCATGACTTGTCCACGCGCTGATCTGATCCGCGCCGGCTACGCGCCGATCGCCGCCGCGTATCGCGCAGAGCTTGGCGGCGAGCTGCTCGGCAAGCCGCTCGACCGGGCGTTCCTCGCCGCGTTCGTCGAGCGCTGCCGGGGGACGATCGCCGATGTCGGCTGCGGCCCGGGGCACGTCGCGCGATTTCTGGCCGACCTCGGCGCCGAGGTCGAGGGGGTCGACCTGTCGCCGGCGATGATCGCCGAGGCCCGGGCGCAGTTCCCCGAGCTGACGTTCCGGGTCGGGGATCTGTTCGCGCTGCCGTACGCGCGCGGCGCGCTGGGCGGGGCCGTGGTGTTCTATGCGATCGTGCACCTGCGCGGCGACGAGCTGGCGGCGCCGTTCGCCGAGCTGCACCGCGTGGTCGCGCCCGGCGGGCTGGTCGCGCTCGCGTTTCATCAGGGCCGCGAGGTGGTCCAGGTCGACGAGATGTTCGGCGTGGCGACCCGGCTCGACTTCGTGTTCCACGCGCC